>JBEDHM010000001.1:0-22231 GCA_041174105.1 Cyanobacteriota bacterium
GGCTCAGGGCCCCAGCGGCCAACCAGGGCTTGCTTTCAGGCCTCAACGACGCTGCCCCCATTGCTTTCGGGGCGAACGCTAACCCCGTTCATCGGGACGCCGGCAGGCTGGAGGGGGGAAGCCAATCTCTAGGATTGGTGGTTCTGCTGGTGCAGTCGCCCAAGGGGTGCTCTGCAGCACGGATTCGCCAGGCTTTCTGTCGCAACATCTGGGTTATGCCTCACGTTTCTCGCCCCGTCTGGCCCCATTGCGATACCCCAGCTCCGGCGGCGGTGACGGGTGAGAAAGATGCCTGCGGCGTGGGATTTTTGGCCCATTTGCGTGGCGAAGCCAGCCATTGGGTGTTGCAACAGGCCCTGCGGGGGCTCGATTGCATGGAGCACCGCGGCGGTTGCGGGGGCGATTCGGATTCGGGCGATGGGGCCGGGGTGCTCTGCGGGATTCCCTGGGGTCTGCTGGAAGCCGTGTGGCCCGCTGCGGCAGATGCCAGGGGCCAGGAGCGAGGCCTGGGCATGGTGTTTTTGCCGGCCGATCCCGCCAAGCGGGCCACTGCCATCACCTTTTCAGAACAGGAGGCCAGCCAGCTGGGGCTGCAGAGCCTCGGCTGGCGCGATGTGCCTGTGGATCCGGCCGTGCTGGGGCCGCTCGCCCGCCAAACGGCCCCCCACATGGCCCAGTGGCTGCTGGTGCCGGCCCCCGGCCAAACACTGACAACGGATGCCTTCGAAGCCCTGTTGTTCCGCCTGCGCCGGCGGATTGGTGATCGGGCTCGTGAAGCCTGGGGACCGGGCCCGAGCGATCTCTATTTCGCCTCGCTGAGCTGCCGCACCGTTGTTTACAAGGGCATGGTGCGCTCGGAAGTGTTGGCGCGTTTCTATGCCGACCTGCGCGATGAGCGCTTTGTGGTGAGTTTTGCGGTGTACCACCGCCGCTTCAGCACCAACACCCTCCCCCGCTGGCCCTTAGCCCAGCCCATGCGTCTGTTGGGCCACAACGGGGAGATCAACACCCTGTTGGGCAATCTCAATTGGGCAAGGGCGGCCGAAGCCAATCTCGAAGCGGTGTGGGGGGACGCAGCGGCCGATCTCAAACCGGTGGTGAATGCGGCCTTCAGTGATTCGGCCAACCTCGACGCCACCTTGGAGCTGTTGGTGCGCAGCGGGCGTCCGATCACCGACAGCCTGCTCACGCTGGTTCCTGAGGCGTTCCGTCAGCAGCCGGAGCTGGAGCGTCGCCCGGCGATTCAGGCCCTCTACGAGTACAACGCCTGTCTGCAGGAGCCCTGGGATGGGCCGGCCCTGCTGGTGTTTGCCGATGGCCGCAGCGTTGGCGCCACCTTGGATCGCAACGGCCTCAGACCTGCCCGCTACTGCATCACCACCGATGGCTATGTGGTGATGGGCTCCGAAACCGGTGTCGTTGAACTGGAGGAAAGCCGGATCCTGGAAAAGGGTCGCCTTGGCCCTGGCCAAATGCTGGCGGTCGATCTCGACAACGGCCGCCTGCTGCGCAACTGGGAGGTGAAGGAAGAAGCGGCCGCCCGCCATCCCTATGGCACCTGGTTGGCCCAGCACCGGCGCAACCTGGATCACCACCCCTGGCAACAGGAACGCCAGCTGGGCGAGTTGGACCTGCTCCAACAGCAAACCGCCTTTGGTTTTACGGCCGAAGACCTGGAGCTGGTGATCGACGACATGGCCGGGGCGGGCAAGGAGCCCACCTACTGCATGGGCGACGACATCCCCCTGGCGGTGCTCTCCGATAAGCCGCACCTCCTCTACGACTACTTCAAGCAGCGCTTCGCCCAGGTCACCAATCCACCGATTGATCCCCTGCGCGAAAAGTTGGTGATGAGCCTGGAGATGCACCTGGGCCGGCGCGGTTCAGCGCTGCGTCCGGAGCCTGCTTCGGCGGCGGTGGTGCATGTGGCGAGCCCGATTCTCAACGAGGCCGAATTGGCGGCCCTCGCCCATCAGGGTCTGGCCAGCCAAACCTTGTCCACCCTGTTTGCTGTGGTGGACGGGCCCCGTTCGCTGGAGGACGCCGTGAGCCGTCTGCGTGCCCAGGCTGAGGCGGCCGTGCGTGCCGGCTCCCAGATCCTGGTGCTCTCGGATCGGCTCGGCCTCGACGGCCAGAGCGGTGGCATCAATGTCACCACCGCAGCGATACCCCCACTGCTGGCGGTGGGTGCCGTGCATCACCACCTGCTCAACCTGGGGCTTCGGCTGCAGGCCTCGCTGGTGGTGGAAACGGCCCAGTGCTGGAGCACGCACCATCTGGCCTGTCTGATTGGGTATGGCGCCAGTGCCGTGTGCCCCTGGCTCACCTGGGAAACCACCCGCCATTGGCTCGCCCAGCCCAAGACCCAGTCGCTCATTGAGCGGGGCAAACTGCCGGCCCTCACCTCCGAGAAGGCCCAGGCCAATGTGAAAAAGGCCCTCGAAGACGGCCTGCGCAAGATCCTCTCCAAAATCGGCATTTCCCTGCTGGCCAGCTACCACGGGGCCCAGATTTTTGAAGCCATTGGCCTGGGTGCCGACCTGATTCAGCTGGCCTTCAGCGGTACCACCAGCCGGGTGGCGGGCTTGAGCCTGGCCGATCTGGCCAGCGAAACCCTGGCGTTCCATACCAAGGCCTATCCCGAGCTCAACCGCACCAAGCTCGAGTTCATGGGTTTTGTGCAGTACCGCACCGGCGGTGAGTTCCACCTCAACAGCCCGGAGATGGCCAAGGCCCTCCATGCGGCCGTCAAGGCGGGTCCCGGCTACGACCACTTCGCGACCTACCAAACCCTGCTGGAGCACCGTCCAGTCACGGCCCTGCGCGATCTGCTGCAGCTCAAAAGCGCACCAACGCCGCTGCCGATCGATCAGGTGGAGAGCATCGAGAGCATCTCCAGCCGCTTCTGCACCGGTGGCATGAGCCTCGGGGCCCTTTCGCGGGAGGCCCACGAGGTGCTGGCCGTGGCCATGAACCGCATCGGTGGCAAGAGCAACAGCGGTGAAGGCGGTGAGGATCCGGCCCGCTTCCATGCGCTCCACGATGTGGATGCCAGTGGCCATTCGCCCACCCTCCCCAGCATCAAGGGCCTGCGCAATGGCGACACCGCCTGCTCAGCGATCAAGCAGATCGCCTCGGGTCGCTTTGGGGTGACCCCCGAATACCTGCGCAGCGGCCAGCAGCTGGAAATCAAGGTGGCCCAGGGCGCCAAACCGGGAGAAGGCGGGCAACTACCGGGGCCGAAGGTGGATCCCTACATCGCCTGGCTGCGCAACAGCAAGGCCGGGGTGGCCCTGATCTCTCCGCCACCCCACCACGACATCTATTCGATCGAAGATCTGGCCCAGTTGATTCACGACCTGCACCAGGTCCATCCGGCCGCCAAGGTGAGCGTGAAGCTGGTAGCCGAGATCGGCATCGGCACGATTGCTGCCGGTGTGGCCAAGGCCAATGCCGATGTGATCCAGATCTCGGGCCACGATGGCGGCACCGGGGCGTCCCCCCTGAGTTCGATCAAGCACGCCGGTAGCCCCTGGGAACTGGGGCTGACGGAGGTGCACCGGTCGTTGCTGGAAAACGGCCTGCGGGATCGGGTGTTGCTGCGGGCCGATGGCGGCCTGAAGACCGGCTGGGATGTGGTGATTGCGGCCCTGCTCGGCGCCGAGGAATACGGCTTCGGTTCGGTGGCGATGATTGCCGAGGGTTGCATCATGGCCCGCGTCTGCCACACCAACAACTGCCCGGTGGGGGTGGCCACCCAGAAAGAGGCGCTGCGCAAACGCTTTACCGGTTTGCCGGAGCATGTGGTGAATTTCTTCCTCTACGTGGCGGAAGAGGTGCGCCAGTTGCTGAGCGTGCTTGGGGTGGCTCGCCTCGAGGATCTGATCGGCCGCAGTGAGTACCTCGAGCCCCGCTCCGTCGCCCTGGCCAAAACCAAGGCGCTGGACCTTTCCTGTCTGATTGATCCGATCCCAGCGGCCGCCGATCGCCGTTGGTTGCAGCACGACGCCAACGCTCACGGCAATGGCGTGATCCTGGAAGACCAGCTGCTGGCCGATCCTGAATTGGTGGCGGCTATCGAGGGCCATGGCCAGCTCGCGCGCACCCTGGCGATCGTCAACACCGATCGCAGCGTGGGGGCTCGCGTGGCGGGAGAAATCGCCGCTCGCCATGGCAACACCGGCTTCCAAGGCCAGTTGCAGCTCACCTTTAACGGCGCTGCGGGCCAGAGCTTTGGGGCCTTTGTGCTTCAGGGCATGGACGTGCGCCTGGTGGGTGAGGCCAACGATTACGTGGGCAAGGGCATCAATGGCGGCAGCATCACGGTGGTTCCCCCTGCAGGCGTGAACGACCCGGGCAGCCAGGTGATCCTGGGCAACACCTGTCTCTATGGCGCCACCGGCGGTGCCCTGTATGCCCTCGGCCGGGCCGGGGAGCGTTTTGCCGTGCGCAACAGCGGGGCCAAAACCGTGGTGGAGGGCGCCGGCGACCACTGCTGTGAGTACATGACCGGCGGGGTGGTGGTGGTGCTCGGCTCCACGGGCCGCAACGTGGCTGCTGGTATGACCGGAGGGGTGGCCTTCCTGCTCGATGGGGACGGCGGCCTGGCCGATCGTCTCAATCCCGAAATCGTGGCGCTCTGTGAGCTCACCACGCCCGAGCAGGAAGCCCTGCTCAAGCCCCTACTCCAGGCCCATCTGGACCAAACCGGTAGCGCCAAGGCAGGCCAGATCCTGGCCGATTGGAACCACTGGAAGGCCCAATTCAAGGTGTTGGTACCCCCGAGCGAAAAAGCCCAGCTGGGGCTTGCCGAACGCGAAGCCGTCGCGGCTTGAGCCCTGGGGCTTGCGGGGTGCCTAGCGCGGGTGCTCCCGCATCAGCCGCTGCACCTCACCGGCGTGGTAGCTGCTGCGGGTGAGGGGCGTACTCACCACCTGCAGAAAGCCCAGCTCCTGTTCGCCATGCCGCTGAAAAGCGGTGAATTGGTCGGGGGTGACAAACCGATCCACCGGCAGGTGCTTCGGCCCCGGTGAGAGGTATTGGCCGATGGTCACGATGTCCACGGCGCGGCGGCGTAGGTCGGCCATCACCTCGAGCACCTCGCCGTCGGTTTCGCCGAGGCCGGTCATCAGGCCCGACTTGGTGTAGGTGCGGGGCCATCCCTGGTGCACCCGCTCCAACAGCTCGAGGGAGCGCTCGTAGATCCCCTGGGGCCTGGCTTTTTTGTAGAGCCGGGGCACGGTTTCAATGTTGTGGTTGAGCACCTCGGGGGCCCCTTCCATCACGGCAGCCAGGGCCTGCCAATTGCCGCAGAAATCCGGGATCAACAGCTCGATCGTGGTGAGGGGCGAGCGGCGGCGCACCTGCTCGATGCAGGCCACAAATTGGCTGGCGCCGCCATCGGCCAGGTCATCGCGGTTCACCGACGTGATCACCACGTGGCTCAATCCCAGCCGCTGCACCGCTTCCCCCAGCCGTTCGGGCTCGCTCGGATCAAGCGCCCGCACGCTCTTGTCGAAGTCGATATCGCAGTAGGGGCAAGCCCGGGTGCAGCCCGGGCCCATGATCAAAAAGGTGGCGGTGCCACCGGCAAAGCACTCGCCGATGTTGGGGCAGCTGGCCTCCTGACAAACGGTGTTGAGCTGGAGATCGCTCAGCAGGTCAGCAACCTCGCCAATGCGCTCCCGCTGGGGGGCTTTGACGCGCAGCCAGTCGGGTTTGAGCACGGGGCAGGTGGGCCCGAAGGGGCTGCAAAGGAAGCGTGGAGCGACTCTAGAAACCAGCGGGTGGAACCCAGGTGATCGCTTAAGCTCGCCTCAGCGCGGGATGTAGCGCAGCTTGGTAGCGCACTTCGTTCGGGACGAAGGGGCCGCAGGTTCGAATCCTGTCATCCCGATTTCTGACGGAACCTTCCCTTCAGAACCTCCACGGTTGAGGCTCACTCGTGAGGCTCACTCGAGTTCGGCTCCGGGATAGCCCCTGGGCGTCACCATGCGGCCGTCCTGGGTGCGGCTGGTGCTGTTGCCGATCAACACCAGGGTGAGCATGTCGACCTGCTCGATCGGCAGGCTGCCCAGGCAATGCAGGCTCACCTGCTCTTCAGGGCGGCCCAACTGGCGGGCCAACGCCACGGGGGTGCTCTCTGGTCGCCCGGCGAGCAGCAGCTCCTGGGCCCTGGCCAATTGCCACTCGCGCCCTTTGGATCTGGGGTTGTAGAGCGCCACCACAAAATCGCCACTGGCGGCGGCCTTGAGCCGTTGTTCGATCACATCCCAGGGGGTCAATCGATCGCTGAGGCTGATGGTGCAGAAGTCGTGCATCAGGGGGGCGCCGGCCCGAGCTGCGGCCAGTTGCAGGGCCGAAATGCCCGGATGCACTTCAAAGCTGGGCCTTTGGTTGGGGTGTTGGCTGAGCCAGAGTTCAAGGGCCAGGCCAGCCATGGCATAGATGCCGCTATCGCCCGACGACACCAGGGCCACCGTCAGCCCCTGGTTGGCCAAGGTCAGGGCCTGGGAGCAGCGGGCCCGCTCCTCCGTGAGCCGGCCATCGCAGCGCAGCTGGTCGGGTCTGCGCAAAGGCTCCAGCAGATCCAAATAGAGGCCGTAGCCCACCCACACCGTGGCCTCGCTCAGGGCACGGCGCGCATCGGGAGTGAGCAGATCCAGGCTCCCTGGACCGCTGCCGACCAGATGCAGTTGACCCCGCTGGGGCGCCCATTGCTCAGCGCTGATGGCGATGGCCAAGGTGGCAGCCCCCTGTTCACCGGCTGCGGCGCGGCCGATCGTTTTCGGCAACAGCAGGCGGGCTCCTGGGCCGGCGGCCAGAAGGGCGGAAGCCTCGGCCACGCTGGCGGTGCCCATTTCCGCCGCGACTGCAGCCGAGGGGTTGGGTACGGGGATGGCCGCCAAGGCCTCGGCCGTGAGCCATTGCTGGGTCCAGCCGTGCGCCTGGCTAAGGCTGAGCAAGGCCGGCTCATCGGCTTTGCGATCGATGCTCGCCATCCCGGCAATCGCCTCGGGGGCAAGCAGGAGTTGATCCAGCTGCTCGTCAATGAGCCTGGCGATCAGGCTTTGGCTGGTGCCCCGTTCGCAGCCCAGGCCCAACCACAGGCTGGGGGGATACCAGCGACATCCGGCGCCGCGCTCCACGCCAATCGTGAGATCGGCAGGGCCGCCAGGGCCTTGTTGGGCTTCGCCGTTGACCACCCCTGCTGCGGCGGTGGCCGCCAGCTCACGCCAGCGGGTCGAGCCGCTGGTTTGCTGCACCCACAGAGTTGCAGACGTGTCGCCATCGGTTGCGATGGCGCTTGCCCGCTGCATCAGGGCATTCCAGTCGCCAGTGGAACTGCGCCGCCATCCCCACTGGTGGCCGAAGGCATCGAGGGCGAGGCGTCCCTGGGCGCTGCTGCTGCCGGTGAGCACCGCCTCGCCGCCGAGCACGGCCGCCACCGACTGGCTCAGGGTTTCGGCGCCCGCGCCATGGCCCCCCAATAGGGGAATGGCAAAACGTCCTCGAGGGTCCACCACCACCACCGCAGGATCGCGGTGTTTCTCTTGAAGCAATGGTGCGATCAAGCGGGTTACCAATCCGCAGGCTCCCACCACCACAAACCCACTGGCATCCACCCATTGCTGCTGGAGGGTGTCCCGGGCCGATGGGGAGGCTCCGCTGGACACCTGATGCTGGATCAGGCCGGCCTGGGCCAGCAGTGGCAGCAGCCGATCGCCTGCAGGGCTGAAACTGAGCCCCCAATTGGCTTGGTTTGGCTTCACGCGCCCAACCGATCGAGAAGTCCGCCCCAGAGGCCCTGGCGTTTGGGTTTGATCAGCGATCCGTCTTCACGGACTTGCTCGCGGGCCGTCCCCACCACATTCGAGCTGGGACTCACGCGGTCGGGATTGGCGATCGGCTTGGGTTGGCCAGTTGAGGTGCTGGCTTCGGGTGCCTGGGGCGGGATGGGGCTGGTGGCACTGGAGGCGCCCAGCTCCTGGCTCGCCTGCTCAGGCTCCGGTTCTCTAGAGATCCCAGGTTCGCTGGCCGCCTCACCCGGAACCGCGTTTTCGCGATCGATCGTGTCGTCGTCAGCAAGCGAGCCTGCGCTCATTGGGTTGGCTTCAGCGGCTGGTCCCTGCTCGGCTGCTAACGCGGTCGGGCGATTGCCCCCGACTGGATCAACCCCTTCGGGATCCGGTTCTCCCTGATCAAGTTCTCCTTGATCAAGGTCGGCTTGATCCACCTCTGCTTGAGAGATGTCTGGTTGATCCTTGTCGCCTTGAGACCTGTCGCCTTGATCGCGTGCTTCGGGCTCTGGGGCTTCGAGATCTGCGGCCTCAAGTTCGCTTGACCCGGCTTCGCTTAAGTCGGTTTCGCTTGAGTCGGTTTCGCTTGAACCAGCTTCGACAGCCTCGCTCTCAGTGGCCTCGCCTTCAGTGGCCTCGCTCTCAGCAGCCTTGCTGTCGACGGCCTCGCTTTCGAGAGCCTCGCGAGCGATGGCACCGGAGCCATTGGCAGGGGAGCCTTTGGCTTCGGAGGCCTTGGCATCTGATGGATTGGCCTTGGGATCAGCAGCTTTGGACTCCACCGGTTTGGCCGCTGGGTTGGTGGGTGCGGGATCGCGGCTGGGCTTCGGGGCGGGCTTGGGTGCTGCGGCCTTGGCTGGCGGTGGGGTCTGCCCCAGCAACGCGACCAGCTCGGCCGCGCTCAGCCGTCCCTGCTGCCAGCGGGGTTGGTTGGTTGCCGGTTTGAGCATCACCTCGGAAACCAGGCTGTTGAAGGGAGGGTTCAGCGGTTTGCCGCGTCCATCCACCAAATCCAGCTGCAGGCTGTTGCTGCCCGTTTTCCAGCCCTTGAGCCAGAGCGGCACGTTTTGATCAACCACAAAGCTGTCGTCATTAATCGTGATTCGCAGCCGCCAGCTGCCGTCGTTGTCGCGCAGGTGCTGCAGGGGCGCATCCAGGAGCAACCAATCGAGCAGCACGGGTTCGCCCCCCACCGTGCCCATGGGGCTGACGCCCAACACCTGGGGGCTGCCCGCCTCCGGCAGGGTGAGGGGGTTGGCGGCCACCCGATGCACCCGGATCTGGGTCGTTGCTCCCGGGGTGCGGGCCGCCTCGCCCCAGGGGGTGGCGGCGTAGGTGGTGATCCGGTGGCTGCCTGGGGCCAAGGGAGGCAGGGTCAGCTGAACGGCCTGCCCCTTTGGGCCCGAGCGGTGTTCGGTGATGCGAACGGGGGCCTGGTCGTCGATCTGCACCACCACATGGGGGCCGATGCCCAGGGCGCCCCCATCGTGCAGTGGCCAGTCCTGAACGTTGAGTTTCAGGGTCCAGTTGCCACTGGGCAGGTTGGCTCCATCACTGGGGGCCTCGATCGTGATTCGGGGTTGACGATCCGCCAGCACGTCTTGAATCTGTTGCACCGCTATGGGTGCCGCCACTTCCTGGAGAAGGCCTGAGGGGACGCTGGGTTTGAGCAGTGGTCTGAGCTTTTCCAGAGGGCCTGGGTTCGCTGCTGCGGGCTTGGTTTCTGGTGGCTGGGCAGTGCCCGCTGCCTGGGCCTGGGGGCCTTGGACGAGCAGCAACACCAACGCCAGTAGCACTCCGATCAGGCGTTGAATCCCGGCGCGCCATGGGGGCGGGCAGGCCCGCTGTTGGACCTGCAGATCGACGGCGCCTGCTGCGCTCACGCTCTCTTCACTCAGCTGGACTCTGGAGGCATTCTGCTGGCTAAGCGCGCCCGGGGATTTGCTTCTGTTAAAGCCTTCTATATTTCAGCGCTCAAATATATTTAGTTAGGCGAAAAAATGCTGAAATTCGTGATTCTTTGCTCCCGGCAGAGCCCAGTGCTGGCCTGGGAACCACCGGGATTGAACCTTTGTAACTGAGAGTCGAAACCTCCCGAAATCGGCCTCTATAGTCCAACCAGCGGTCCCCTATCTGGGGCCCAAAGCCCTAGTTGGGGCAAGCGGTTTCACGGTTTCCGTGGCTGCGCTTGTCCCGCTAGAGCCCATGGCTGGATCGGCTGCTTCGGCTGCCTGCCGCCATGGGGCCCACGGCGGTCTTCCATGCGCTTCCGGCGTTTGGACCCGCTGACAGGGGTGGACCTCCCCACCTCGACCCCGTCCCTCGAGGAACGTCTCGATGACCATCAGCCCACCAGAGCGTGGGAAAACGGCTAAGGCCCAGGTCGACCGGGTGAACAACCCGGCCACCTTCGAACTGTTCGGCAAGCCCGGCCATTTCGATCGCAGCCTCGCCAAAGGTCCCAAAACCACCACCTGGGTTTGGAACCTCCACGCCAACGCTCACGACTTCGATAGCCACACGAGCGACCTCGAAGAGGTCTCTCGCAAGATCTTCTCGGCTCACTTCGGCCATCTGGCCGTCATCTTCATCTGGCTCAGCGGCGCCTTCTTCCACGGAGCCCGCTTCTCCAACTACACCGGTTGGTTGGTCGATCCCCTGCACGTCAAGCCTTCGGCGCAGGTGGTTTGGCCAATTTTCGGCCAGGAAATCCTTAATGGCGATGTGGGTGCCGGCTTCCACGGCATTCAGATCACCTCCGGCCTCTTCCATGTGTGGAGGGCGTGGGGCATCACCAACGAAACCCAGCTCTTGGCTCTGGCCATTGGCGCCTTGGTGATGGCTGGATTGATGCTCAATGCGGGCGTCTTCCACTACCACAAAGCAGCTCCCAAGCTCGAGTGGTTCCAGAACGTTGAGTCGATGCTCAACCACCATCTGGCCGGCCTACTCGGACTCGGTTCCCTGTCCTGGACAGGTCACCTGCTGCACGTGTCCCTGCCCACCACGGCATTGATGGATGCCATCGACGCCGGCAAGCCGCTGGTGCTCAATGGCAAAACCATTGCCACCTACGCAGACATCCCCCTGCCCCATGAGTTCCTGAACCAGGACCTGATTGCCCAGCTGTTCCCCGGTTTCGGGGCGGGCGTCTCGGCCTTCTTCTCAGGAAACTGGGCGGCCTACAGCGATTTCCTCACCTTTAAAGGTGGTCTGAATCCTGTGACCGGCAGCCTCTGGATGACTGACATTGCGCATCACCATCTGGCGATCGCCGTGCTCTTCATCGTGGCCGGTCATATGTACCGGACCAACTGGGGTATTGGTCACAGCATCAAGGAAATCCTCGAGGGTCAGAAGGGCGATCCCCTGCTGTTCCCTGCCACCAAAGGTCATGACGGACTCTTCGAGTTCATGACCACCTCTTGGCACGCCCAACTGGCTGTGAACCTCGCGCTGCTCGGCTCGCTGAGCATCATCGTGGCCCAGCACATGTATGCGATGCCTCCCTATCCCTACATCGGGATTGATTACCCCACCCAGCTGTCGATCTTCACCCATCACACCTGGATTGGTGGTTTCCTGATTGTTGGTGCTGGCGCCCACGCGGCCATCGCGATGATTCGCGATTACGACCCTGCCCAGCACGTCGACAACGTCTTGGATCGGGTGCTCAAAGCTCGCGATGCCCTGATCAGCCACCTCAACTGGGTGTGCATCTGGCTCGGCTTCCACAGCTTCGGCCTCTACATCCACAACGACACCATGCGTGCCCTGGGTCGTCCCCAGGACATGTTCAGCGACTCGGCCATTGCCCTGAAGCCCGTCTTCGCGCAATGGATCCAAGGTCTCCACGCCTCTGCCGCCGGTAGCACCGCTCCCCATGCCCTTTCGGGTGTGAGCGAAGTGTTCAACGGTGCTGTCGTGGCCGTGGGCGGCAAAGTTGCTGCCGGTCCGATCCCTCTGGGAACGGCCGATTTCATGGTTCACCACATCCACGCCTTCACGATCCACGTCACCGTGTTGATCCTGTTGAAAGGTGTGCTGTATGCGCGTAGCTCACGCCTCGTCCCCGACAAGGCGAACCTGGGCTTCCGCTTCCCCTGCGACGGCCCCGGCCGTGGCGGTACCTGTCAGGTGTCGGCTTGGGACCACGTGTTCCTCGGCCTGTTCTGGATGTACAACTCCCTGTCGATCGTCATCTTCCACTTCTCCTGGAAGATGCAGAGCGACGTGTGGGGCACCGTCAATGCTGACGGCAGCGTCCAGCACATCACCAATGGCAACTTCGCCCAAAGCGCGATCACCATCAATGGATGGTTGCGTGATTTCCTCTGGGCCCAGGCCGCACAAGTGATCAACAGCTACGGCTCGAGCTCCAGTGCCTATGGCCTGATGTTCCTGGGTGCCCACTTCATCTGGGCCTTCAGCCTGATGTTCCTCTTCAGTGGCCGCGGCTACTGGCAGGAGCTGATCGAGTCCATCGTTTGGGCTCACAACAAGCTGAGGGTTGCTCCCGCCATCCAGCCGCGGGCGCTCTCCATCACCCAGGGCCGTGCCGTTGGTGTCGCCCACTATCTGTTGGGCGGTATCGCGACCACCTGGTCCTTCTTCCTGGCCCGCATCATTGCGGTCGGCTGACCTTTCCTGACCTTTCCCAATGGCAACGAAATTTCCTTCGTTCAGCCAGGGTCTGGCACAGGACCCGACAACCCGCCGAATTTGGTACGGCATTGCCACGGCTCACGATTTCGAGAGCCACGACGGCATGACCGAGGAGCGGCTTTACCAAAAGCTGTTCTCCACCCACTTCGGTCACCTGGCCATCATTGGCCTCTGGGTTTCGGGCAACCTGTTCCACGTCGCCTGGCAGGGCAACTTTGAGCAGTGGGTCGCCGATCCTCTGCATGTCCGTCCCATCGCCCACGCGATCTGGGATCCCCACTTCGGTCAAGGCGCGATTGCGGCCTTCACCCAAGCGGGTGCTTCATCTCCGGTGAACATTGCCTATTCCGGTCTGTACCACTGGTGGTACACGATCGGCATGCGCACCAACGCCGAGCTCTACCAGGGTTCCATCTTCATGATGATCCTGTCGGCTTGGGCCCTGTTCGCTGGCTGGCTCCACCTTCAGCCCAAGTTCCGGCCTTCCCTGGCCTGGTTCAAGAACGCTGAATCCCGTCTGAACCACCACCTGGCTGTTCTGTTCGGTTTCAGCTCGATCGCCTGGACTGGTCACCTGGTTCACGTCGCCATCCCTGAGGCCCGTGGTCAGCACGTTGGTTGGGACAACTTCCTGTCCGTGCTGCCCCACCCCGCAGGTCTGGCTCCGTTCTTCACCGGTAACTGGGGCGTTTACGCCGCCAACCCCGACACCGCTTATCAGGTGTTTGGCACGGCTGAAGGTTCGGGCACCGCGATCCTCACCTTCCTGGGTGGGTTCCACCCCCAAACCGAAGCCCTCTGGCTCACCGACATTGCCCATCACCATCTGGCGATTGGCTGTCTGTTTGTGATCGCCGGTCACATGTACCGCACCAACTTTGGTATCGGTCACTCGATCCGCGAGATCCTCGAAGCCCACAACCCGCCCGCTGGCACCCCTGGTGACCTCGGCGCTGGTCACAAGGGTCTGTACGACACCATCAACAACTCCCTCCACTTCCAACTGGGTCTGGCCCTGGCCTCCCTGGGTGTGGTGACGAGCCTGGTGGCGCAGCACATGTATTCGATGCCGTCCTATGCGTTCATCGCCAAGGACTACACGACGCAAGCTGCCCTTTACACCCACCACCAGTACATCGCCATCTTCCTGATGTGCGGTGCCTTCGCCCACGGTGCGATCTTCTTCATCCGCGACTACGACCCTGAGGCCAACAAGAACAACGTTCTTGGTCGGATGCTGGAGCACAAGGAAGCCCTGATCAGCCACCTGAGCTGGGTCTCCCTGTTCCTCGGTTTCCACACCCTCGGTCTGTACGTCCACAACGATGTGGTCGTGGCCTTCGGTACCCCCGAGAAGCAGATCTTGGTGGAGCCCGTGTTTGCCCAATTCGTCCAAGCCGCCAGCGGCAAGGCGATGTACGGCATGGACGTGCTGCTCTCCAACGCCGGCAGCGTTGCCAGCTCCACCGGTGCGGCCTATCTGCCCGGTTGGATGGATGCCATCAACGGCGGTAGCGATCTGTTCCTGCCGATTGGTCCTGGCGACTTCCTCGTGCACCACGCCATTGCGCTGGGTCTGCACACCACCACCTTGATCCTGGTGAAGGGTGCCCTGGATGCCCGGGGTTCCAAGCTGATGCCCGATAAAAAGGACTTCGGCTACTCCTTCCCCTGCGACGGCCCCGGCCGTGGCGGCACCTGCGACATCTCGGCCTGGGATGCCTTCTATCTGGCTGTCTTCTGGGCCCTGAACACCGTGGGTTGGCTCACCTTCTACTGGCACTGGAAGCACCTCGCCATCTGGCAGGGCAACGTGGCTCAGTTCAACGAATCCAGCACCTATCTGATGGGCTGGTTCCGCGACTACCTCTGGCTCAACAGCTCCCAGCTGATCAACGGGTACAACCCGTTCGGCTCGAACAACCTGGCCGTTTGGTCCTGGATGTTCCTGTTCGGTCACCTGGTGTGGGCCACCGGCTTCATGTTCCTGATCTCCTGGCGCGGTTACTGGCAGGAATTGATCGAAACCATCGTCTGGGCTCACCAGCGCACCCCGCTCGCCAACTTGGTGGGCTGGCGCGACAAGCCCGTGGCGCTCTCGATCGTTCAGGCCCGTGTGGTGGGTCTCGCCCACTTCACGATTGGCTACATCCTGACCTATGCAGCCTTCCTGATCGCTTCCACCTCGGGCAAGTTCGGCTGATCTTCAGCCCCTTGTCTCACCCTTGAGGGACGACATCACCCCCGGCGTAAGCCGGGGGTTTTTTATTGCCCAACTCAGGAGGCAGGCTGGGACGCGCCCTGGTAGTTCTGCTGGACGTAGGTCCAGTCTTCACAGCGCAGCTCGCTGCCATCGGTTTGGGCCCGTTCACTGCGCAGGCAATGCACGGTGGCCTGGTGGCCTGCCACCTGGCCCTCCTGACGGCTTTCCTCTTTGATCACCACCAGTGCTTGGGCGGCGGCTTTCTGCTCCAGTTGCTGGCGCTGCAGGGCCTGGTCGGCAGCCTGCTGCTCAGCTTTCTGGCGTGCTCCCTGGTTGATTGGCCATCCTTGGCAGCCCGTGAGCGCCACTGGCCCAAGGGCTAGCAACCCCAGGATCCATCGGTAACGGTGCCGTTTCTGAAGGAACTCGCAGCGGGGCAGCTTTTTGTGCATGGCCTCGGTACTCCTAGGGGATATCCCATTGTTGCGACGGCCTTTCGATCTGCCTGGCAGCAGGCACAAAAAAAGCCCCGCCATCGGGCGGGGCTTGGGTGTCTAACGAGTGGCTCTCGAGGAATGGGCTCCGAAGGGCTTCAGCCCACGCTCCAAACACCACCAGCAATGTTCACCAGCGGGGCCACAACGGCGGTGCTGGCCAAGAACCAGGCGAAGGCGGCGCCGCCGCAACCACCTAGCCAGAAGCCACTGGCGAATTCAGCCCAACCGGCTTTGGTGAAGAGGTCGGCGGGAGGGTTGTCGATGGTGGCGTCAGCCGGTTGCACGTTGGGGCCATGGCCGGCGGTGCCATAGAGGGACAGGCACACGGTGAGGATTGACACCAGGCCGATGGTGGCGAGCAACCCGGCTGTGCTGGCGTATTCGGTGAGGCGCAGCGGACCCGTGATGGCGAAGGGGCCATACAGGAAGAAGCCATGGGCCATGCCCACTTCCAAACCCCGACGGTTGGGGGAAAGGGACGGGCGGTACGCCGGCAGGGCGTTCAGGAACGCCTTGGTGAAGTAGCTGCTGTTGACGGGGGTGGCCAGATTGCCGACGGTGGGGTCGGCCACAGGGGTCACGGTCATGGTGGCGACGATGGGAAAGTCGTTTTGAAAAAACTTTGGGCTCCTGGGGAGCTCAGTTGCGGGCTTCGATCACGTTGAACAGCAGCGCCATCGCCACGGCTGGGCCGAGGATCCCAACGAGGGGAACGAGCACCGAAGGCAACCAGGCTGCAGCGAATTCTCCAGTCATGGCACGAGCCAATAACAACCGCCGGTACTGTAAGGAGCCTCCCCAAGGCCATCTTCACGGCCCATCGGGGGCGACATAAAAGTTCAATCCATGAACCCCCAATCCTTCGGTGCCCTGGCGGCTGTTGTCGCTGTCGTTTTGTGGATCACGAGCCGTCGGCGGCCTGCCCCGCTGGTCGGTCTGGATGCCTCGGCCGTGGCGGCCCTGAACCGGGCCCAGATCAGCCTGGTGCAGCAAGCGGCGGCCCAGGCAGACGCGGGCGCCAGTGCCGCCTTGGCTCCCCTGCCCGCACCCCAGGGTGCCCGCCAGCAGGCGTTGTTTCTTCAGGCCCTGGATCGTCAGTTGCGCGGCGATACGGCCGCTCGGCTGGCGGCAATCCAGGCGGCCCGGGCCTGGGGCCATCGGGCCACGCTGCCGCTGCTGAAGCGGGGTCTGCGGGATGTGAGCCCCCAGGTGGTCTTGGAGGCGGCCCAGGCCATGGCGGCGTTTCGGGGCCGGGCGGCGGCCGTGACCCAGCCTCAGCCTTCGGCTCGGCCGCCGCGCAATGTGGCTCTCACCCGGTAGATGGGTCTGCCCTGGCTCTCGTGGTAGGTGCGCATTTGCACTTCCGCCAGCAGGCCAAAGCAGAACAGTTGCACCCCGGCGATCAAGGTGAGCACCGCCACCATCAACAGCGGCCGGTTGCCGATATCGGCATTGGCGAGAAGCTTTTCGCCCAACAGGTAAACGCTGATCACCAGGCCCACGGCCATCGAGGTGAGCCCCCAGAAGCCAAACACGTGCATCGGGCGGGTCAGAAAGCGTTTCATGAACCACACCGTGAGCAAATCCATCAGTACCCGGAAGGTGCGATCGATGCCGTACTTGCTGCTGCCGTAGCGCCTTGGGTGATGGTTCACCTTCACCTCGCTGATCCGCGCGCCTTCGATGAAGGCCAGGGCCGGTAAGAAACGGTGCAGCTCCCCGTAGAGGTTGAGGTCTTCCACCACCTCACGGCGGTAGGCCTTCAGGGAGCAGCCGTAGTCATGCAGCCGCACGCCGGTCACATTGGCGATCAAGCCATTGGCCACCTTGGAGGGCAACAGCCTGCTGAGGGCAGCATCTTTCCTCTGGTGGCGCCAGCCACTCACCAGGTCGAAGCCCTCGTTGATTTTGGCCAGCAGCAGGGGAATGTCGGCCGGATCGTTTTGCAGGTCGCCATCGAGGGTCACGATCACCGCGCCGCGGCTGGCATCAAATCCTGCCGCCATGGCAGCGGTTTGGCCGTAGTTGCGCCGCAGCAGCACCGCCACCAGTTCGGGCACCGCTTCGTTGAGTTCTGCCAGAACGGCGGCCGTGCGGTCTTGGGAGCCGTCGTCCACCAGCACGAGCTCAAAGTCCAGGCCTAGGGGGCGCACGGCGTCAAGCAGTTGCTGCACCAGGGGGCGCACACTGTCCTGCTCGTTAAAGAGCGGCACCACCACGGAAAGGGGGAGCATCACGGCAGCCACCAAGGCCCCGAACCTAGGCGGGCAGCGGACTTCCGTCATGGCCCCGCATCACCCGGCCGGCGCCGCGCAGGGTTTGGCGGTAGTGGCTCGCCACCGGGGCCCGGTTGTGGGGGCAGAGGTTGTCGATGGCCAGGCCGTTGTGGCCGTGGACGACTCCAGAGCTGTGCAGGTAATGGCCATCGCCCAGGTGCAGGCCCACGTGGGTACAGCGCTGGGGGGAGCCAAAGAAAATCAGATCACCTGGCTCCAGCCGGTGGGTGACGCCGCTTGCCACGGCCACGGGCTGGCAGAAACGCTCCTGCAGATAGGCATCGCGGGGAACCCAGATGCCCTCGGATGCATAGGCGGTTTGCACCAGGCCTGAGCAATCGAAATTGGGCCCCAGGCTGCCGCCCCAGAGGTAAGTGTTGGGTCGATCCGCGGCGGCTTGGGCATAGGCCAAAACCTTGGGAATGCGCTGCTCAATGCCATGGCGCTGCCAGAGCCTGGGTCTGGGCCTGGGGGCGGCGATGGCATGGCCGAGCAGGCGGGAGGGGTTGATCCAGCCTGGGTAGCCATCCTCCAGTAGGCGCACCCGCAGGCGATTGGCGGACCCTCCGGTCTCCAGAATTTCCAGGTGGCGGCCCTCCGCAGCCTGGGTGGCCAGCCCTTCACCCTGGATCCTGCTGTAGAGGTCCAGGGGGGCTTGCAGCTGCCAGATGGTGCCAGCCAAGAGCCACTCCAGCGCCACCGGGGTTCCTGCCGGCAGGGCCCCGGCCAAGCGGGAGGTCGGCGGGTGGGACTGAGCAGCAGGGGCCATGGTGCCTAATCTCGCCACATCCTTTGCCGGCAGTGATGGCGTTCTACAGCCCCGATCCGGCCATGGGCCAGATCCTCGGTGATCTGGTGCGGGCCCTAGAGCTCCACGACCGCCCGGGGTTGGCCCAGCAGTTGTCGATCACCTGGCTGCGCTACGACGGTTCGCTGCTGGCCCGTGCGCGGGACTTGGATCCCGCCAGTCTTTGGTCCCAGAGGGTGGCTGGGGCCAGTTGGGGCGGTGAATGGCAGCGCTACCCAGCCAGTGTGGTCAAGGTTTTTTATTTGGCCGCTGCCGAAGCCTGGTTGCAGGCGGATCTGCTGGAGCCAAGCCCCGAGTGGCATCGGGCCTTGGCGGCGATGATTCAGGAATCCAGCAATGACGCCACCAGCTTGGTGGTGGATTGGCTGAGCGGCACCACCAGCGGCCCGCCGTTGACGGGGGCTGCCATGGCGGATTGGATCGCCCAGCGGCAGTTGGTCAATGGCTGGCTGGGCTCCCTGGGTTGGCCCGAGTTGGAGGGCTGCAACGTCTGCCAAAAAACATGGGGCGATGGCCCCTTTGGCCGAGAACGCCAGTTCTATGGACCTCATCAGGAGAACCGCAACAGCCTCAGCACCGATGCCACGGCGCGGCTGTTCCATGCCGTGATTGCTTCGGCCTTGGGCTCGCCCCCCGCCTGCGCTCGGATGCGCGACCTCTTGGCGCGCAGTTTGGATCCGGTCGAGCGCAAGGCCGATCCGGAGAATCAGGTGGATGGCTTTCTCGGTGAAGGCCTGCCTGAGGGCAGTCGTCTTTGGAGCAAGGCCGGCTGGATGAGTCAGGCCCGTCACGATGTGGCCTACGTGGAGGCTCCCCACCACGATCCCTTCTTGCTGGCCGTGTTTAGCGAAGGCCCCAGTTGTGCCCAGGATCCAGCCCTACTGCCTGAAATTGCAGAGCGATTGGCCGCAGCCTGCCGGCGCTAGGGGCGCTCTTGAGGCAGCTCGCCCATACAAAATGCAAGCCCAGGGCCTCAAGGGAGATCGAGACCTTGGATTCCCGTGGGATTTAAAACGGAGAGGGAGGGATTCGAACCCTCGACAGAAGTTGCCTCCTGTAACTCCTTAGCAGGGAGCCGCTTTCAACCACTCAGCCACCTCTCCAGCGGCCCGAAGAGCTTATCAGTGCACCTGGGACTTCAGCTGGGGCCCAGCAGCCGGGGCAGCCGGTGCTTGAAGCCGCAGAGGATTTCCCAGGGAATGGTCTGACAGCGTTCACTCCAATCGCTCGGGGCAATCTGCGCGTCGCCGTCTTCACCCAGCAGGGTCACCACCGAGCCCACCTCCAGGGATGGACAGTCGGTGGCATCCAGCACCAGTTGATCCATGGTGATGGCCCCCACCTGCCTGAGGCGCTGACCCTCGAACAGCACATCCATCTGGTTGGAGAGTTGGCGGGGCACCCCATCGGCGTAGCCAATGCCCACCACGGCAAGGCGGCTGGGCCGGGTGGTGCGGAAACGGTGGCCATAACTCACGCCGACCCCGGCAGGCACTTCGCGGATCAGGCTGACCCTGGCCAGGAGGCGCATGGCGGGATGGAGGCTGGCCACCCCTGACAGGTGCGCCGCCGGTGGATGGCCGTACAGGGCCAGGCCCACCCGCACCATGTCGTAGTGGAGGTGGCTGCTGCGCAGGGCGCCGGCCGAATTGGCCAAGTGGCGGCAACCCGCTTCCAGCCGCTGCTCCCCAAGGGCCCTCAGCACCGTTTCGAAGCGCTGGTTTTGCTCGAGGGTGAGGCCATCGTCGGCATCAGGGGGGGCATCGGCGCAGGCCAGGTGGGAATACACCCCCCGCAGGGTCACCGCATCCAATTCCTGAATGGCGGCGACCAGCCTGGGGCCGTCCTGCCATTCGGCGCCAAGGCGGGCCATGCCCGTATCCAGCTTGAGCTGCAAAGCCATCGGCCTGCCACTGGAGCTGGCCAGGTTTTGACACAACAGCGCTTCGCGCATGCCGCTGATCGTGGGCATGAGGTCCCAGCGCAGGCAGGTGCGCAGTTCTTCAGCCGTGGTGAGGTTGCCCAGCACCAGCACGGGGGCACCCATGCCCGCCTGGCGCAATTCCATCCCTTCAGCCAGGGTTGCCACGCCAAAACAGCTGGCCCCGCCGGCGAGGGCCGCCTTGGCGATCGGTACCGCCCCATGGCCATAGCCATCGGCCTTGACCACGGCCATCAGGTCAGTTTGGGGTGCCAGGCAACGCTTGATGCTGCGGGTGTTGCTGGTGACCCGTTGGGTATCCACTTCCACCCAGGCCCGCTGCCTCTCGAGGCCCCCATCGAGGGGAAGGCCGCTGGGGCCCCAGGGTGGGGTGGTGGCCTGCGTCACCGAAAAGAACCAAGATTGCGCCTAGCATGCCGCGCATCACGGGTGCTGGCATGGGCCACGTTCTCGTTCTGAATGCGTCCTACGAGCCCTTGAATATCACCACTTGGCGTCGCGCCATGGTGATGCTGCTCAAGGGGAAGGCGGAAGGCCTCGAGCATGACCCTGCCCATGTGGTTCGGGAGGATTATCTCCTGCCCACGGTGATCCGCCTGCGCCAATTTGTGCGGGTGCCCTATAAGCAGATGCCGCTCACCCGGCGCAATCTGTTCCATCGTGATGGGCATCGCTGTCAGTACTGCGGCTACAGCGGTGATCGGCTCTCGGTGGACCATGTGATTCCCCGGAGTCGGGGCGGCGGCGATACCTGGGACAACGTGACCACGGCCTGTCTGCCCTGCAACGTGCGCAAGGGCAACCGCACCCCCCGCGAAGCGGGCATGCCCCTGGCCCGTCAACCCCATCGGCCCTTGAGCAGCCTCACGTTTGAGGCCGCCCGCCAGATCGATGCCGGTCGCCATTTGGAGTGGGCCAAGTATGTGATCGGGGCTTAGCTGGCGATCTCTTTGGCCAGCTCCTCCAGTTGACGGCTCTGGTCGGCGGCGATGCAGGCCCCGATCACTTCCTGCAGCTGGCCGTTGAGCACCGGTTCCAGCGAAAAGTTGCGGCCGAGCCGGTGGTCGGTGGTGCGGTTGTCTTTGTAGTTGTAGGTGCGGATTTTTTCGCTGCGATCGCCACTGCCCACCTGGGCAAGCCGGGCGGAGCGTTCCTGGGCATTGGCTTCCGCCAATTTGCGCTCGTAGAGCTTGGCCCGAAGGATTTCCATGGCCCGCTCGCGGTTCTGCAGCTGGGAGCGTTCCTGGGTACAAAACACCCGAATGCCGGTGGGTTTGTGGATGAGGTCGACGGCGGTCTCCACCTTGTTTACGTTCTGGCCGCCGGCCCCGCCGGAGCGGGCGGTGCTCATTTCGATCTCGGTGGGATCGATTTGCACCTCCACGGGATCGGCTTCAGGCATCACGGCCACGGTGGCGGTGGAGGTGTGCACCCGTCCCTGGGATTCGGTGGCGGGCACCCGCTGCACCCGGTGCACCCCAGCTTCGAATTTCAGTTGGCTGAACACCCCATCGCCCTTGATCGCCAGGATCAATTCCTTGTAACCCCCCAATTCGGCTTCTGAAGCGCTGACCGGCTCCACCTTCCAGCCCACGGTCTGGGCATAGCGCTCGTACATGCGGGCCAGGTCACCAGCCCAGATGGCGGCTTCATCGCCGCCGGCTCCGGCACGGATCTCGAGCATCACGCTGCGCTCGTCCCGGGGATCGCGGGGCAGCAGGGCCAAGGTGAGCTTCTGGTGCAGCTCCGCCATGGCCCCAGCCAGGTGGGCCAGCTCTTCGTTGGCAAGCTCCTCCATGGCCGGATCGCCCCGGTGTTCCTTCAGCAGGGTTCGGGCGTCCTGTTCTTCCTGCTCCAGCTTTTGCAGTTGTTGGTGATCCAGCACCAGCGGTTCAAGGCGCGAGCGTTCCCGGGCGATGGCCTGCAACTGGCTGGGGTTGGCCGCGACAGCGGGATCGGCCAGTTGACGCTCCAGGGTTTCAAAGGTGCGCCGGGCCGTTTCCAGGCGCTCGTGCAGCAGGGCGAGATCCATCAACCAGGG
>JBEDHM010000002.1:0-4911 GCA_041174105.1 Cyanobacteriota bacterium
TCGCCCACCTTCATCTCCAGGCTCACCGGTTGCCGCGCGCGGCACAGCAGATCCTTCACCTCCTCCTCCGGTAGCTCCACCGATTCCGCCAGTTCCGTCACCGTCGGCGTACGGCCCAGCAGTTGGCTCAGCTCCCGCTGTCCTTTCTTCAGTTTGTTCAGCGTTTCGGTGATGTGGATCGGCAGCCGGATCGTGCGGCTCTTCTCCGCAATCGCCCGCGTGATCCCCTGGCGGATCCACCAATAGGCATACGTCGAAAACTTGTAGCCCCGCGTCGGATCGAATTTCTCCACGCCCCGCACCAAACCGATCGTTCCCTCCTGGATCAAATCCAAGAGCTCCATATTCCGCTTGGTGTACTTCTTGGCCACGCTCACCACCAGCCGCAGGTTCGCAGCCACCATCCGCTCCTTGGCCCGACGCCCACTCTTCAGCCGCTTTTTCAGCACCGCATCACTCAGCCCTGCAGCTTTCGCCAGTTCCGCCTGGCTGGGTTTCATCCCCAGTTGTTGTTCCAGCTCCGCCTCCAGTTCCTCGATCGCCATCAGCTCCTGCACCTGACGGCCCAGCGTGATCTCCTGCTCATGGCTCAGCAGCGGCACACGGCCGATGTCCCGCAGGTACGAACGCACCAGATCGCCGTCGCCATGGGGCATCTGGCGGCTGGGCTGATCCGCTGCGGGGGCCTGGGAATTGGGTATAGCGACGACCACGGGGGCAGTGCCTTGAAGATCTGTAAAGCCTAACCTGAAGAAGTGTGAACTCCTCTCATCTGGACCAGGTGATCCCGGCCAGCACCCCGGACCAGTCGCTCCAAGCAGGCGGCCACCGCTAGGGTCCAAGCGCGAATCCCAACCCCAACCTTGGACCCCGAGAGATCAACCATGGCCGTCAATGTGAGCGATGTGGTGGTGCGTGATGCCCAAGGCACCGAGCGCCGCCTCGGGGAATGGGCCGGCCAAGTGCTGTTGATCGTGAACGTGGCCAGCCGCTGCGGCTTCACCCGCCAGTACGCCGGCCTGCAACAACTCCAGGACGACTACGGCCCCCAAGGCCTTGCCGTGCTGGGCTTTCCCTGCAACGACTTTGGCGGCCAGGAACCCGGCAGCCTGAGCGAAATCCAGCAGTTCTGCTCCACCACCTACGGCGCCAACTTCACCCTGTTCGACAAGGTGCACGCCACCGGCGCCAAGACAGCCCCCTACGACACCCTCACCCAAGCGGAACCCGCCGGTGATGTGGCCTGGAACTTTGAGAAGTTCCTGGTGGGCAAAGACGGCAGCGTGCTGGCCCGGTTCAAAAGTGGTGTGGAGCCCGATGCCGCTGAACTCAAAGCCGCCATCGAAGCCGCACTAGCCGCCTGAAGCCTGGCTGCCTACGGCCTGGCTAACTAGCCCATCACCCAGCCCCGGCGGCTACCGCTGGGGCTGGCCAACTCCACCTGCAGCCAACGCTGGCCGCCGGGCTCACACCAGCTACGCAGGACCCGCAAGGGGGCATCAGGTCCTACGGCCGTCAGGGCCGGGGCCTGCTGCCGGGGGGCACAGCGCAACTGGGCATGGCCGCCGCTAACCAGGGGCTCGGCGCCATGCAGACGGCGGCGTACCTCGGGCTGGCGCCGATCAGCACCCCCAGCGGGGAGACCGGCGGGCGCCAACAGGGCAAAACCCAACAGGGCTGCCCATCGCCACAGGGGAATGGGCTTCAAATGTCGAGCTGAGCCAGATCCAGCGACGCGCTGTGGGTTTCGATGAACTCGCGGCGGGGCGCCACCTTGTCGCCCATCAGGATCGTGAAAATGCGATCGGCTTCCAGGGCGTCTTCAATCTCCACCCGTTTCATCATGCGGGTGGTGGGATCCATGGTGGTTTCCCACAGCTGCTGGGGCATCATTTCACCCAAACCTTTGAAGCGCTGAATCGTGTAATTGGCCTTCTCGCCAAAGCCTTCGATCGTTTTCTTGAGATCGCCCTCGTTGTAGCAGTAGGTGTGATTCTTGCCGCGCTCCACCTTGTAGAGCGGCGGGCAGGCGATGTAGATGTAGCCCCCTTCCACCAAGGCTTTCTGATAGCGGAAGAAGAAGGTGAGGATCAGGGTCCGAATGTGGGCGCCATCCACATCGGCGTCGGTCATGATCACAATCCGGTGGTAACGAAGATTCTTCTCATCGAACTCTTCGCCCTTGATGCCAAGGCCCAGGGCGGTGATCAGCGCCTGGATCTCGGTATTTTTGTAGATCTTGGCGTCGTCGGTTTTTTCGATATTGAGAATCTTGCCCCGCAGCGGCAAGATCGCCTGGAAGCGTCGATCGCGCCCTTGCTTGGCCGAGCCACCGGCGGAATCACCTTCCACGATGTAGATCTCTGATTCGCTCGGATCGCGGGAGCTGCAATCGGCCAACTTGCCTGGAAGGGTGGAGCTTTCGAGCACGCTTTTGCGGCGCACCAGCTCACGGGCGCGGCGGGCTGCCTCCGCCGCATTGAAGGCCTGGATCGCTTTCTCCAGGATCAGATCGATCACGGCTGGATTGAATTCCAGGTATTCGGCAAGCGCCTCACCCACCAGGGTGTCGACGATGCCCCGCACTTCGGTATTGCCAAGCTTGGTTTTGGTTTGGCCCTCGAATTCGGGGTCAGGCACCTTCACCGACAGCACGGCGGTGAGGCCTTCGCGAATGTTTTCACCCGCTAAGTTGCCGTCGGCTTCCTTGCGCTTCCCGCGCTTTTTGGCAAAGGTGTTGAGGGTGCGAGTCAGCACCGTTTTCAGGCCCTCAATGTGGGTGCCCCCATCCACGGTGCGGATGTTGTTGGCGAAGCCCAGGATGCTGTCGGAGTAGGCATCCACGCACCACTGCAGGGCGGCCTCCACCTGCACACCTTCCTTCTCGGAATTCACATAGATGATGTCGGCATGAAGCGGATCTTTCTCCGCATTCATGTAGGCCACGTATTCCTTGATGCCGCCCTCGTAGAAATAGATTTCTTCGTGGGGGTTGCCGCTGGCATCCCTGGCCGTTTCGCGATCATCGCGAAACACGATCTTCACGCCCCCATTGAGGTAGGCCAGCTCCCTGAGGCGGGAAGAGAGCGTTTGGTAATCAAAAACAATGCCGGTCGAGAAAATCTCGATGTCGGGTTTGAAGCACACCGACGTGCCCGTACGGCCGCTCTCTCCTGGCGCCGAAGCCAGGGTGCCAATCGGCACGCCCCGCTCGAAGCGCTGGGTGTGCACCTGGTTCTGGCGGTGCACCGTGACTTCCACCCATTCACTTAGGGCGTTGACCACCGACACACCAACGCCGTGCAGGCCGCCGGACACCTTGTAACCACCAGCTCCGAACTTGCCGCCGGCATGGAGCACCGTGAGCACCGTTTCCAGGGCGCTCTTGCCGGTGCGGGGGTGAATATCGGTGGGGATGCCACGACCGTTGTCGGTGACGGCGCAGGAGCCGTCGTCGTTGAGCACCACCAGAATCTGGTCGCAATGCCCGGCGAGCGCTTCGTCGACGGAGTTGTCGACCACCTCGTAAACGAGATGGTGCAGTCCCCGGGGTCCGGTGGAGCCGATGTACATCCCCGGGCGCTTACGGACGGGCTCGAGCCCTTCCAGCACCTGGATCTGCTCGGCGCCATAGGCGGCCTGAACTTTGCTGGAAGCTTGGCTGTCGGCTGGGCTGGAGGCGCTCATGCAGGAAGAAATCCCCAGGGGATCAGCACAGGAGGTTTCTTCACTGGCGGGTTAGCACTGTCGAAGTACTGGCGAGTGAAGTCTGGCGACCTGGACTGACGAATTGGGCACGGGAGTGGGACATCCCGGGGCAGGTCGGAGGTGGTGGGAGTGCAAGATCCCTTCTCCAGCGGGCAATTTACCACCGCCTTCCGGCATCGGCACCGGTTGGCATTGTGGGGTGATCGCCGCACCTGCAGCCCTGATCCCCGCCTCAGATCAACCCCTGGTGATCGTGCTGCTGGGACCCACCGCCAGTGGCAAAACCGCCCTGGCCATTGAGCTGGCCCAGGCGCTGGGGCTGGCGGTGCTGAACGTGGATTCCCGCCAGCTCTACCTGCATATGGATGTGGGCACGGCCAAGCCCACCGCTGCCCAGCGGGCCGCCGTGCGCCACGAGTTGCTCGATCTGCGCGAGCCCAACCATCCGATCAACCTTCAAGACTTCCGCGCCATCGCCGAACCGGCCATCACGGCCGAACACCAGCGCAAGGGCATAGCCCTACTGGCCGGCGGCACGGGCCTCTACCTCAAAGCGCTCACCCAGGGCCTGCAGCCCCCGGCCGTGCCCCCCCAGCCGGCCCTCAGAGCCCAGCTTGAGGCCTTGGGCCAGGCCAGCTGCCACCAACTGCTGCGCCAGGCCGACCCGATTGCCGCCGCGCGAATTGGCGAGGCCGATGCGGTGCGCACCCAGCGCGCCCTGGAGGTGCTCTATGCCACCGGCCACACCCTCAGCTCCCAGCAGGGGCAGAACCCGCCGCCGTGGAGGGTGCTGGAGCTGGGCCTGAATCCCAGCAATGGCCGCGAGCGGATTGCCGAACGCACCCGCGCCCTCTATCGCGATGGCTTGGTGGCGGAAACGGCCGGGCTGATCGCCCGCTACGGAGCCGAGCTGCCCCTGCTGGACACCATCGGCTATGGCGAGGCCAAGCAAGTGATTGCAGGCGATCTGGACGAAGCCGAGGCGATCCGGATCACCGACCAGCGCACCCGCCAATTCGCCAAGCGGCAACGCACCTGGTTTCGTCGCCAGCATCAGGCCCTGTGGATTGAGGGCTCAGATCCGGCCCAACAGCGCGACCAATGCTTGCAAGCGGTAGCGCGCGTTCTAGGGTGAACTGCTGCCAACTGGCCCAATCCTGCCGCTGGCACCCCCCGCAAACCTTCACCCCCCTGCCCTACGCA
>JBEDHM010000003.1:0-4806 GCA_041174105.1 Cyanobacteriota bacterium
GCCGTGGAGGCCCACCGATCCCCACAGGCAGCCCCCATCGGCCCGGCGCTGCAGGGCCAGGGCCAGCCCAAGCAGCACCAGTCCGCCGAGCAGACCGATCGCCTCAAGGCCAGGCATCCGATACCAGGGGTGCAGCAGGGCAAAGATGGCGGCCTGGAGCAGCAAGGCGTTCTGGCGGCTGAGCCGTTGTTCGAGCTCCCCCCACAACCAACCGCGAAATAGCAGCTCTTCGGCAAAACCCACGCCCGCCATCAAGGCCAGCGCGTTGAGCACCAGGCCCTGGTTGAGCTCCCCGAGCCATTGGGCTTGGCCCGCCAGCATCAGCACGCCGCCTACAAAGATCAAGAGTGCAAGCGCTTTGAGGGCCCCGCGCAACCAGCTCCGCAGCGCGATTGGCAGCGGAACGGCCAGGCCCAGCTTCTGCCAGGGATGGTCCTCTCCCCATACCCGCCGCAGTCGGATGGGCAGGCTGATCAGCAACAGCACCAGGGCAACCACCAGCCCCCCCAGATCGATTTGATCGCTGCGCCAATCGGGGGCCAGCAGCGCCAAGGGACGCACGCTCAGCCAACCCAGTCCGTAGAGCACCGGCACATAGAGCAGGGTGCCAAGCCAGGAGCGTTGGCCCAGCAGCTTGGCCGTGATGGCCTTGCTGTTCATCAGGTTTCGGGTTCGATGGTGCTAGTGAGCCCTTTGGCCTTGAGGGTTTCGCAGTAAAACTCCGCTGGCTCCAGGTCGCAGACGATCACCAAGCCCACGCCGGTGTTGTGGGCTTCGATCATCACGGCGATGGCATCCTGCTCGCTGAGGGAGGGCACCACCTGCCGCAAGGTGACCACCACGTATTCCATGGTGTTCACCGGATCGTTGTGCAGCAGCACCTTGTAGCGGGGGGAGGGCTTGCGCACCCGCTCTGGGGCTTTTTCGATCACGGCCGCGCCGCCGGTCTCGCGGCCCAGGTTGCTTTCGATTGCGGTTGTCATCGTGCGGGGGTGATCACGCGATCAAAGCGAACGGATGCGGCCCATGGCCTCCTCCACATTGGCGCGGCTGTTGAAGGCTGAGAGCCGGAAGTAGCCCTCGCCGGCCGCACCAAAGCCACTGCCTGGGGTCCCCACCACATGGGCCCGGCCCAGGAGGTGATCGAAGAACCCCCAGGAATCGAGGCCTTCAGGTGTCTTGATCCACACGTAGGGGGCCTGTTCACCGCCGTACACCGTCAGACCGGCCGCCGTTAATTCCCGGCGAATGATCGCAGCGTTCTCCATGTAGAAGCTCACCAAGGCTTTCACCTGGGCCTGGCCTTCGGCGGAGTACACGGCCTCGGCCCCCCGCTGCACGATGTAGCTCACGCCATTGAATTTGGTGCATTGGCGCCGGTTCCACAGGCCCCAGAGCTCCACCTTGTCGCCATTGCTGGCGGTGCCCATCAGGCCCTTGGGCACCACCGTGAGGGCGCAGCGGGTGCCGGTGAAGCCAGCGTTTTTGGAGAAGGAGCGGAACTCAATGGCGCACTGGCGTGCCCCTTCGATCTCGTAAATCGAGTGGGGCAGCTCGGGATCCTGGATGAAGGCCTCATAGGCCGCGTCAAACAGGATCAGGGCATCGTTGGCCAGGGCGTAATCCACCCACTGTTTGAGCTGGGCCCTGGTGGCGACGGCGCCGGTGGGATTGTTGGGGAAGCACAGATAGATCAGGTCCACCGGGCCATCGGGCAGTGGTGCACTGAAGCCATTGCCGGCCGTGATGGGCAGGTAGGTGAGGCCGCCGTACTGGCCGGCGTCATTGGCTTCGCCGGTGCGCCCTGCCATCACATTGCTATCCACGTACACCGGGTAGACCGGATCGGTCACGGCGATGCGGTTGCCACTGCCCAGGATGTCGAGGATGTTGCTGCTGTCGCATTTGGAGCCATCGGACACGAAGATCTCCTCGGCGCTCACGTCGCAGCCGCGCGCCTGGAAATCGGACTTGGCGATGGCCTCCCGCAGCCACAGGTAGCCCTGCTCTGGGCCGTAGCCATGGAAGCCCTCGCGGGTACCCATCTCATCAATGGCGGCTTTCATCGCCGTGCGGCAGGCCTCGGGCAGGGGCTCGGTGACATCGCCGATGCCGAGGCGAATGATCGCGGCCTGGGGATTGGCTTCGCTGAAGGCCTTCACGCGCCGGGCGATTTCCGGAAAGAGGTAGCCCGCCTTGAGCTTGAGGTAGTTGCCGTTGACCTGAACCATTGCGGGGCGGGCCGCTGCTGGGCCCGTTGACACTGGGCGCGATTGTCCTATGGCGGGCCCCATGGCACCGATGGCGGCCTGCACGACTGGGCTCGCGGCGCTGCATACGATCAAGGCATGCCTGGCACCGCCGCTCCCATCGATTTCGATGCCCTGATTGATCTGGGCATCAGCAAGCCCGCCCGCTACCTCGGCAATGAGCTGGGGGTGGAGCAACGCGACTGGCCCCAGGCCTGGGACCAGGCCGGGGTGCGCTGGGCCCTCACCTACCCCGAGATCTACGAGGTGGGGGCCAGCAACACCGGCCACATCATTCTGTATTCGATTCTCAACAGCCTCCCTGGGCAGTTGTGTGACCGGGCCTATCTGCCGGCCCCCGATCTTTCTGCCCGGTTGCGGGAGCGGGGCCAGGCCCTGTTTGCGGTGGAAAGCCGCCGCCCCCTGCCCGCCTTCGACATCCTGGGCTTCAGCCTCAGCTACGAGCTTGGCGGCACCAACATCCTCGAGATGCTGGATTTGGCCCAGGTGCCTCTGCGGGCCGCTGATCGGGGCGATCTGCCGCTGAGCCATCCCGATGCACCGCCCCTGATCTTTGCGGGCGGCCCCACGGCCACCAGCAATCCCGAGCCCTTTGCGGCCTTCTTCGATTTCATCGCCTTGGGCGATGGCGAGGAGCTCCTGCCAGAAATTGGCCTGGTGGTGGCCGAAGCCAAAGCCGCCGGCCTCTCGCGCCAGGCCCTGTTGGCCGATTTGGCCCAGGTGAGCGGGGTGTATGTGCCATCGCTCTATGGCCCCGGAGCGGATGGGGTGAGCTTGGAGCCGTTGGTGGCGGCTGCTCCCAGGCGGATCCTGCGGCGTACGGCCACGCCGATGCCCCACTACGCCATGGGCCTGGTGCCCCACATCGAAACGGTGCACGATCGGCTCACGATCGAGATCCGGCGCGGCTGCACCCGCGGTTGTCGGTTTTGCCAGCCCGGCATGCTCACCCGCCCGGCCAGGGATGTGGCGCCGGAGGCGGTGATTGAGGCGGTGGAGGAGGGCATGGCCAAAACCGGCTACGCCGATTTTTCGTTGCTCTCGCTCAGCTGCTCCGATTACCTGGCGCTGCCGGCGGTGGGGGTGGAGCTGCGCAACCGCCTCGCCGACAAAAACGTGAGCCTCACCCTGCCCAGCCAGCGGGTTGATCGCTTCGACGAGAACATCGCCCACATCCTGGGGGGCACCCGCAAAGCGGGCCTCACCTTCGCGCCGGAGGCGGGCACCCAACGGCTGCGCGACATCGTCAACAAGGGCCTCACCGATGCGGAGCTCCTGCGCGGCATTCGCACCGCCATGGAGAGCGGCTACCGCAAGGTGAAGCTCTATTTCATGATCGGCCTACCGGGGGAAACCGACGCCGATGTGCTGGGGATCGCCGACACCTGCCAGGCGTTGCAGCGTCAATGCGGCGACCTGGGCCGGCTTGAGCTGAATCTCACGATCAGCAATTTCACGCCCAAGCCCCACACCCCGTTCCAGTGGCACAGCGTGAGCACGGCCGAATTTCAGCGGCGCCAGGAGCTGTTGCGATCGGCTTTGCGCCAGCTGCGCGGCATCAAAACCAATTTCACCGATGTGCGCCTCTCGGCGGTGGAGGATTTCGTGGGGCGGGGTGATCGGCGCCTGGCCCCGGTGCTGGAGGCCGCCTGGCGGGCTGGAGCCGGGCTCGATGCCTGGTTTGAGTCGGCTGATCGCACCTATGCCGCCTGGACAGGAGCGATTGAGGCGGCGGGCCTGGGCGGCCGCTACCGGGCGATGGAAATGGGGGCCTGGAGCGCGGCCGAAGCGCTCAGTTCCACCGATCTCGATGCCTTCTGCCGTCAGCCCTTGCCCTGGGACCACATCGATACGGGCATTGAGAAGCGCTGGCTTGCGGAGGATCTCAAGCGGGCTTTGGCGGCCGCTGTGGTGCCCGATTGTTCCTTTGAGGGCTGCAGCAGTTGCGGCGTCTGCGGGCCGGAGCTGGGCCACAACGTGGTCATTCCGCCGCCCCCGATTCCGAGCCAACGACCCCAGCGCCCACCGGCCAGTGATCGGGTTTGCCGCCTGCGGCTGGGCTTCAGCAAAACCGGTTCCCTGGCCCTGATCAGCCACCTCGACACCCTGCGGATGTTGGAGCGGGCCCTGCGCCGGAGCGCCCTCCCGGTGAGTTTTACCGGCGGGTTCCATCCCTTGCCCCGGTTGCAGCTGGCCCTGCCGTTGCCCTTGGGGGTGGAGGGCCTGGGTGAATGGTTTGACCTGGAATTTGTGGAACCCGTGGATCCAGTTGCGGTGCGCCAGCGGCTCCAGGCCCAACTGCCCATGGAGTTCCGCTTGCTCTCTGCCCAGCCGGTCGAGGTGTTTGGCCCCAGCCTGTCCCAGGAGCTGATAGCCGCCCGCTGGCGGATTGAGCTCAAGCCAGCTCTGGCTGGGCCTGCGCCCACCCAAGCCCAATGGCAGCAAGCCCTGGCGGCGTTGATGGCGGCTGAATCGTTGATCTGGCAAGACACCGACAAAAAGGGTCGGCCGCGGCAACGGGATTGCCGTCCGGCGT
>JBEDHM010000004.1:0-4197 GCA_041174105.1 Cyanobacteriota bacterium
ATGCTGACAACCGATCGGCCCCAGAGCCCCAGCCGCAGGCACAATGGCTGCCATGGCCAACACCGGCTCCACCCTGCTGCTCACCCTGCTCCTGGCCGTGGGGCTGGTGTTTTTTTTGCGGGCCGCCAGCAAGGACCGCACCACCGTGGTGGAGGTGCAGTCGCCGAAACCGGCGCTCGAAGTGCTCGAAGGCCTCAGCCAGTGGCTCACGGAGCGCGGCTGGGTGGCCCAGGGCGGTGATCCCAGCCAGCAACTGCTGCGCTTTCGCGGCCAAGTGAGCTCCAGCCTGCCCCTGGCCCTGTTGCTGTCGTTGCTGGGGGCCCTGGGGGCCGGCTGCCTGGGGCTGGTGATTCGCCAGCTGCTGCCCCAACTGAGCTGGTGGCCGCTGCTGCTGGCCCTGGCAGGCCCAGGGGCTGGCGTGCTCTATTCCCGCCGCGCCACCCGGGCCGAAATCGTGGAACTGCGGCTGATCGCCGGTGCCGAAGGCGGAATCAGCAGCCTCAAGCTCCGGGCCCATCGGGATGAATTGATTGCCCTAGAACTGGCATTGGCAGGCCCGCTACAACTAGCAAGCGATGGAGCCCTGCTCAGTTCGCCGATCTGATGCGCCGATCTGCCTAACCCCATGGGTGTCACCCGCCGAGCCCCACGCCTTCCAAAGCAGCTAAGGGGCCCATCGCCCTGGGCTCGACGGCTAGCTCTCACGGCCATGGCTGCCGGGCTGCTGGCGGGGAGCGCCAGGGCCCAAACCCTCCAGGCCTCAGCCGATCCGCTCACCGGACCCCGCAGCCCCCTAAGCAAAAACTGGGTAGGCAGCCGGCCCGTAGCGGCAAGCACCGAAATCCTGGTGATGGCTGGCCACTCCGATTCCCAGGGCATTGGCGGAGCCGGCACGGGGGGCGCCGCTGTGGCCCTCCGTGGGGCCAGGCCGATGCAGATCGGCATCACCGATGAGTTGTATTGGAATCTGGCCACGGCCCAGGAGGTGGTGCGCCAGGGCCAGGCCCGGGGCCTGGCCATTCGCTTCTACGACCCCATCCAGCGCACGATCGCCAACGCCAACGATCCCCGCACCACCTGGAGCGTGGGCAAAGCCCATGTGGCCCAGGGGGGCTATGCCCTGGAAATCCATTACGACGCCTACGGCCGCGACGGCGTGGGCTCAGGCCTGATCCCTCCGATCAGCCAGCCGATCAGCCAGATCGATGAAAGCCTGGCCGCAGAATTTGGCGCCTATCCCAAGCTGTTCCGCGATGGCTTGGGCGCTCCCAAGCGGGGCATCGCCATCCTGGAGATCGGCAAGCTCGAGGGCTCCTTGGAAAGCTCTCTGCGCAATCCCCAAAGCCGTCAGGCGGCCCTGGAGGCAATTGCCAAGCGCATCGTGAATGCCATGGAGGCGGGCTTGAACCGGCCTGCCGGCCCCACCCTCAACGCCCTGGGGGCCTCCAATGCTGATATCAGCAGCTCTGGCGTGAGCAGCATCGGTGAGCAAAGCCTGGGTGCAAAAACCACCGGCTTCGCCACCTTTGTGCTCATTCCACCGCCTGGTGTGGAGAGCAGCGCGCCGTAAGGGTGTCGTCGCCGAGCCAGTTCTGGGGCCGGGTAAACAGGCTGGTGAGCAGCTCTTCCCGGCTGCCGGGCTCGGCTTTGTAGCCGTATTCCCAGCGCACCAGCGGCGGCAGCGACATCAGGATCGATTCGGTGCGGCCATTGGTCTGCAGGCCGAAAATCGTGCCGCGATCAAACACCAGGTTGAATTCCACATAGCGGCCGCGCCGGTAGAGCTGGAACTGGCGCTCCCGATCGCCATAGAACGTGGGGTGCCGCTTCTCCACGATGGGCACGTAGCTGGGCAAGAAGGCATGGCCGCAAGCTGAGGCCAAGGCGAACAGCTGCTCCCAACTCTGGCCAACAGGGCCTACAGCCCGACCCGCCTGGGCGGCGGCACCATCGGGGTCCTGGCCTTTGTAGAGCACGCCGCGGGGGTCTTGGTAGTCGTAGAAGATGCCGCCCACCCCACGGGTTTCATCGCGGTGCTTCAAATAGAAGTACTCGTCGCACCAGGGCTTGAACACCTGGTAGTAGGCCGGGTTCACCGAATCGCAAGCCCCCTTCAGGGTGCGGTGGAAGTGCTTGGCGTCTTCGAGAAAGGGGTAATAGGGGGTGAGGTCGGCGCCACCCCCAAACCACCACACCGGCCCCGCTTCGAAGTAGCGGTAATTGAGGTGCACCGTGGGCACATAGGGGTTACGGGGGTGGAGCACCATCGAGGTGCCCGTGGCAAACCAGCGCTGGCCCTTGGCTTCCGGCCGTTGGCTGAGGATCGAGGGGGGCAGCTGGTTTCCCTCCACCTCCGAGAAATTGACGCCGCCCTGTTCAAAGACGCGGCCCCCCTTCATCACCCGCGAGCGGCCGCCCCCACCCTCGGGGCGCACCCAGCTCTCTTCCTCGAAGCTGGCGCCCCCATCGAGTTGCTCCAGGCCGGCACAAATCGAATCCTGAAGCCCCATCAACAGGGCCTTGGCCCGGCTGCGGGAATCGGCCGGTGGGGCTTCCAGGGCAGGAGCTGATTGGGTTGGCGCCGCAGGGCTGCCAGCCAGCTTGGATTTGCCGCGAGCAAGCCAGGCCTTCAACATCGAGCGTGCGCCAAAAGACGTGCGTAACGCTGCCACCTTTTCAGGCCACCTGGCCTTCCCACAAGCCTTCGAGAGGCTCTGTCATGGCCCCTAGGATCACAGGCCCCAGACGCCAGTGGTGATGTCTTCCAGCGAGCGGCCGTCCAGCGAGCGGGCTCCTGCCGCCCTTGAGGCAGCGCTCTTGGGGATCACCGATGCCGGCAGTGGCCGCAGCCTGCTCGACCTGGGCTGGATCCAAAACCCCCGGGTAGCGGGCGAGAGGGCGGTTCTGCGCCTGGCCCTGCCGGGCTTTGCCCAGGGCCAGCAAGGCCGCCTTGCCCAGGAAATCCGCGAAGCCGCCCTGGGCGTGTATGGCATCACCGACGTGCAAATAGAGGTGGGACCGCCCCCAGGGGCCGCACCGATTGGAGCTGCTGGCCACGGGGCCAGCCCAGCTGGCGGCGGCCACGGCCAGATCAGCGAGCGCCAGCCGATTGCCGGCGTACGGCAGGTCATCGCCGTGAGCAGTGGCAAAGGGGGAGTGGGCAAGAGCACCGTGGCCGTGAACCTGGCCTGCGCGCTAGCCGCCAGGGGCCTACGGGTGGGCCTGCTCGATGCCGACATCTACGGCCCCAATGCCCCCACCATGCTGGGCGTGGCCGATCAAACCCCCGAGGTGCAGGGCGAAGGCGCCAGCCAGGTGCTCACCCCCATCGAAACCTGTGGCATCGCCATGGTGTCGATGGGCTTGCTGATCGCTGAAAACCAACCGGTGATCTGGCGGGGCCCGATGCTGAACGGAATCATCCGTCAGTTCCTGTATCAGGTGGCCTGGGGCGAGCGGGATGTGCTGGTGGTGGATCTTCCCCCGGGCACGGGCGATGCCCAACTCAGCCTGGCCCAGGCGGTGCCCATGGCCGGGGTGATCATCGTCACCACCCCCCAACAGGTTTCCCTGCAGGATGCGCGCAGGGGGCTGGCGATGTTCCTGCAGATGGGCGTTGATGTGCTCGGTGTGGTGGAGAACATGAGCGCCTTCATTCCCCCCGATGCACCCGAGAAGCGCTATCCGATCTTTGGCAGCGGCGGAGGCGCCTCCCTAGCCCGGGAGGCCGAGGTGCCCCTGCTGGCCGAACTGCCCCTGGAAATGCCCGTACGCGAAGGCGGCGACGGGGGTCGCCCCGTGGTGCTCTCCGCTCCGCAATCGGCAACCGCCCAGGCCTTTGGGGCCCTGGCGGAGCGCCTGGAGCAGCAGCTGCTGGTCGCGGCCTGAAGCCCATGGTGAACCTGGTGGCCCGGCGCAAAGGGATGTTTGCCGGCCGCGACCGCAGCCGCAGGCACTGGCTCGATGGGGTCGACACAATCCTGTGGGGCGTGCCCTTGGGCATCACCCTGCTGGCGGGGATCCTGATCGCCAGCACCCAACGCCAGGCCGACTACGCCGACTGGTACGACCACTGGATCACCGCCGCCATCGGCCTGGCCATCGCCCTGGGCCTGGCCCGGCTGCCCCTGGAGCGCCTCAATGCCCTCCTGGCCCCCCTCTATGGCCTCACCGTGATCAGCCTGCTGGCGGTGCGAT
>JBEDHM010000005.1:0-3747 GCA_041174105.1 Cyanobacteriota bacterium
CGCAATGCCTCCGACCTGCTGGCCTTGAAAGTGAAGGCGCGCGATGGCGAGCTCATTTCCCTTGCCGAGCTCGTCGACGTGGAGCGTGGCAATGGCCCGACCACCATCAACCACAGCCGCCTGGTGCGGTCCATCAGCATCCGGGCCCTGCCCAAACCAGGGGTGAGCACCGGCCAGGCCATGGCCGCGCTGGAGGCCGTGCAGCGACAGGTGGGCACCGGCAGCACCGAACTGGCATGGGCGGGTCTGGCCCGGGAAGAACAGAAAGCCAGTGGCGGCAATCTCAGCGTGTTCGCCCTGGCGATCGTGGTGATGCTGTTGGTGCTCGCGGCCCTCTACGACAACCTGCTCGACCCGTTTGTGATCCTGATCACGGTGCCCCTGGCCCTACTAGGCGCTGGCCTGGGGCTGGCAGCCCGCGGCCTGCCCCTCGATGTCTACGGCCAGATGGGCCTGCTGGTGCTCGTGAGCCTGGCGGCCAAAAACGGGATCCTGATCGTGGAATTCGCCAACCAACGGCTCGCCGAAGGCATGGAGCTGGATCTGGCGATCCACACCGCAGCGGTCTCCCGCTTGCGCCCGATTTTGCTCACCGCCATCTCATCGCTGGCGGGATTTGTGCCGCTGCTGTTTGCCAGCGGCTTTGGGTCGGGCAGTCGGGTGAGCATTGGCACCGTGGTGTTTTGCGGGCTGCTGGTGGCCACGGTGTTGAGCCTGTTTGTGGTGCCGGTGATCTACCGCATCGTGAAGGGCTGGGAGCTCTCAATCAAACCCGAGTAGGTCAAAGATCTCCCGGTCCTTGAGGGATTCAGCTTCCAAGGGCTCCACGTTGTCGAGCATCCGCTGGGCCAGATGGAGATACTCCTGCTGCACCGCTTCCACCTCAGGGGTGGACTCCATCTCAAAAATCGTGCACTTTTTGAGCCGGGAGCGACGAATGGCGTCGAGATCGGGGAAGTGGCCATGGTTTTCATGCCCACCCGCTCGTTAAAGCGGTCGATCTGGTCGGTGTCCTTGCTGCGGTTCGCCACCACACCCCCAAGGCGCACCTTGTAGTTTTTGGCCTTGGCTTGAATCGCCGCAATGATCCGATTCATCGCGAAGATCGAATCGAAGTCGTTGGCGGTCACGATCAGGCAGTAGTGGGCATGTTGCAGCGGAGCGGCAAAGCCACCACACACCACATCACCCAGCACATCAAAGATCACCACATCGGTGTCTTCCAGCAAATGGTGCTCCTTGAGCAGCTTCACCGTTTGGCCGGTGACATAGCCGCCGCAGCCCGTGCCGGCGGGCGGACCGCCCGATTCCACGCACATCACCCCGTTGAAACCCTCAAACACGAAATCCTCGGGACGCAACTCCTCGGTGTGGAAGTCCACGGTTTCGAGAATGTCGATCACCGTGGGCACCATGCTCTTGGTGAGGGTGAAGGTGGAATCGTGCTTGGGATCGCAGCCGATCTGAAGCACCCGTTTGCCCAGCTTCGAAAAGGCCGCCGAGAGATTGGAACTGGTGGTGCTCTTACCGATGCCGCCCTTGCCGTAGACGGCAATCACCAGGGCACCCTCCTCAATCGCCAAGGCCGGATCTTGATGCACCTGCAGGCTGCCTTCGCCGTCGGGCCGTTTCAGCGTGGTTGTCATAGGGCGAATGTCATGGGTTGATTCTCATCTCCGTGCCAACAGAGCAACGCCACCGGACAAGCGGGGGTTGGTGCTGTCATCCATCAAAGACCTGCCCACTGCCCTTGGGAGGGGTTGCATGCAAAGCGATACATGCCTCCAATCGATTGTGTTGAAAACACACCATGATCCCAAAGGCAATCGGGAGCTATCGGCTCAAATGGGCCTTGGCCTCATAGAGCATTTCGGCATCAATCACCGCCACCTGGCGCTCCCGCGCAAAGGTTTCGGTATTACGCCGCACCTTGCTGCGCACAAAGAAGGGGATCTTGGCCAATTCGGCCTCCCCATCGGCCGTCCAGGCCAGGCCCGGCAAGCCGCCTGGGCTGTTGGCCGGCGGCTCAGCAGAGCCTGCAGGCGCCGCGGCCTGGTCAACGCCAGCCTGTCGTTCGCCAGCTTGGGTTTCGCCAGCCTGTGCATCGCCAACGGGTGCCGCCTCGCCCAAATGGGAGCGGTGACCATCCACAAATTCGAAGTCGTGGCGGAACATCCCAATCAGGTGCTCCTCCAGCCCCATCATCAGGGGATGCACCCAGGCATCAAAGATCACGTTGGCCCCTTCCGCCCCCATCTGGGGTGAATAGCGGGCGGGCACATCCTGCACATGCAACGGGGAACTGATCACGGCACAGGGAATGCCCAGGCGCTTGGCACTGTGGCGTTCCATCTGGGTACCAAGCACCAATTCAGGGCTCGCCTCCGCCATGGCCTGCTCCACGGCGAGGTAGTCGTCGGTGATCAGCGCTTCAATGCCCAGCTGTTGGGCCGCTGCACGCACCTCCCGGGCCAGCTCACGGCTGTAGCTCCCCAGGCCCACCACCTGGAACCCCAATTCCTGGCTGGCGATGCGGGCCGCCGCAATGGCATGGGTGGCATCACCAAAGATGAACACCCGCTTGCCGGTGAGGTAGGTGGAATCCACCGAACGCGAGTACCAGGGCAGCCGCGATGGCTCCCCATCCATTGGCGGTTCCATGCCCAGCAAGCCGCACACCTCCTCCACAAAGGCCCTGGTGGCGCCAATGCCGATCGGCACCGTTCGCACGGTGGCCATGCCAAAACTGCGCTCCAGCCAGCTGCACACCGGCCCGGCTAGCTCCGGATAGAGGCACACGTTGGCATCGGCCGTGGGCAGGCGCAGCAGGTCGGCCGGGCGGGCTCCCAACGGCGCCACCACGGCCACATCGATGCCGAGGCCATCGAGGAGGCGCCGCACTTCGAGCACATCGTCGCGGCACCGAAAGCCCAGCAAGCTGGGACCCAGCAGGTTGACCCTGGGGCGGCGACCCTCCTGCTGCCAGCGCTGGGGAGAGGGCTTGCTGCTGCCCGGCGGCAGGATCTGGTCCTTGAGCAGGGCCCGCACCAGTTGGTAGAGCGTTTCGGCGGCACCCCAGTTTTCCTTTTTGGAATAGGCGGGCAACTCCAGACTCACCACCGGGATCCCCCCCAGGGGCATGCCTGCGGCAAGGGCACCGGGCTGGTCTTGGATCAATTCGGCCGTGCAGCTCTCGCCCACCAGGAGGGCTTCCGGCTGGAACCGCTCCACCGCCTGGGCAATGGAGCGCTTCACCAGCTCGGCGGTGTCGCCGCCGAGATCGCGGGCCTGGAAGGTGGTGTAGGTGACCGGTGGACGCCGATCCCGCCGCTCAATCATCGTGAACAGCAAATCGGCATAGGTGTCGCCCTGGGGGGCGTGGAGCACGTAGTGCACCCCCTCCATCGAGGCGGCAACGCGCAGGGCGCCCACATGGGGCGGCCCCTCATAGGTCCAAAGCGTGAGTTCCATGGGCGTCAGGCAGCAAAGCTGAGCAGGGAGCGGCGGCGCAGGGGCCGGGCAAACAGTTCGGCCAAATCCCCGGCCTGGTCGCAGCCATGGATCGGGCTGAACACCAATTCAATCGACCACTTGGTGGCGATGCCTTCGGCCTCCAGGGGGTTGGCCAGACCCATACCGCAGACCACCAGATCCGGCCGGGCTGCGCGCACCCGATCCAGTTGGCGTTCCACGTCCTGGCCTTCACTGATGGCGGTGTCCGCAGGCAGCAGGGCCAACTCCGGAGCC
>JBEDHM010000006.1:0-2874 GCA_041174105.1 Cyanobacteriota bacterium
CCACACAGGCCGCCCGCACCACCGAGGTGGTGAAGGTGCCCGCGCAGACGGCGCCTTCCGGGGCCAGCAGCAAGGAAAGATCAGGTTTCCCCGAGGCCTTCAGGCCGGCGGTGATGGCGGAGGCTCGAAATCCCTGCGGGGCGGTGATGCCACCGTCAATGACGGACCAGGGATGGGACACGGCGGCACAAATGACTCCTCCAATCCTGCATCGCTAGGGCGCCGTCGCAGACGACCCCAGCGCACAAACAACGGCAATGGCACCAGGGCCCAGAGCAGGCCCTTGGGATGGGCCGTGATCATCCAACCCAGCACGCCGAAATTGAGCATCAGGATCGAACGGGCACACCAGCGGCCGGCCCGACTGCGCCAGAAGTTGTTGCTGTAGACCGGATCAAACATCGGGCATGGCCTGGCTACTTCTCTAAGTTGACTTGCGGTAGCGGCAAGCGCCAACCATGTACTCGCCGCCCAGGCCCCGCTGGCAAGGGTCCCAACGCCGCATTGGGCTCACCGGTGGGATTGCCACCGGCAAAAGCAGCGTGGCCCAACTGCTGGCCACGGGCCATGGCCTGCCGGTGCTCGATGCCGATGCCTTTGCCCATGAGGCGCTAGCTCCGGGCGCGCCAGCGGCCCACCAGGTGCTGCAACGGTTTGGGCCCCAGGTGCGCGCAGCGGGGACCACGGCTGAAACGGCCGTCCTGGATCGCGCTGCCCTGGCACGGATTGTGTTTGCCGATCCAGCCGAGCGCCACTGGCTGGAAGCGTTGGTCCATCCGCTGGTGCGGCAGCGGATGGGCGAAGATCTCACCCGCCTGGCAAAGGAACCGGTGGTGGTGCTGATGGTGCCCCTGCTGTTTGAAGCGGGCCTGGAGGGCCTCTGCAGCGAGGTGTGGCTGGTGGAGTGCGATCAAGCCCAGCAGCTGGAGCGGCTAATGGCCCGCAATGGGCTCAACCAAGACGAAGCCTTGGCCCGGATCAACGCCCAATGGCCCCTCGAGCACAAACGGGCCCTGGCCGACCAAAGGATCTGCAACGACAACAGCCTCGCCGAGCTGGCCGAATCCGTACGACGGGCGCTGGCTGTTAGCCGTTGAGCTTCTGGATCAGGATTTGGTTGGCCAGCTTGGGATCGGCTTTGCCGCCGGTCTTCTTCATCAGCTGCCCCACGAAGAAACCCTGGAGCTTGTTCTTGCCGCCGCGGAAGGCCTCCACCTCCTCGGGATGGGCCGCCAGCAGCTCCTCCACGATCGCCGTGATCGCCGCCGGATCACTGATCATGCCGAGGCCCTTGGCCTCCACGATGGCGGCCGGTGAACCACCCTTCTCGAGTAGCTCGGGCAGGATCTCCTTGGCGATCTTGCCGCTGATCTTGCCGCCCTCAATCAACTGCACCATCTCGGCCAACTGCTCGGGTTGGAACGGCAGGTCGGCGATCGAGAGCTTATTGGCGTTCACGTAGGCGGCGATGTCGCCCTGCACCCAGTTGGCCGCGGCCTTGGCCTCGGCGCCGGCCGCCAGGGCGGCTTCGAAGTATTCGGCCATGGAGCGCTCATCGGTGAGCACGCGGGAGTCGTAAATCGACAGGCCCAGCTCCTCGGCGTAGCGGTGGCGCTTGGCGGCGGGCAGCTCGGGCAACTCGTGGCGCCAGGCTTCGCGCTGTTGGCTGCTCACCTCGATCGGCCCCAGATCGGGATCGGGGAAGTAGCGGTAATCGCTGGCCCCTTCCTTGCTGCGCATGCTCTTGGTGAGCTGCTTGCCCTCATCCCAGAGGCGGGTTTCCTGAATGATCGGCTCTCCGGCCTCGTAGGCCTTGATCTGGCGCTGGATCTCGTAGTCGCAGGCCTTCTGGATCGCGGAGAAGGAGTTCATGTTCTTGATCTCCACCTTGGTGCCGAAGGGCGCATCCGGCCCGCGGCGCACGGAGATGTTCACGTCGCAGCGCAGGGAGCCCTCCTGCATGTTGCCGTCGCTCACCCCCAGGTAGCGCATGATCCGGCGAATCTCCGAGGCGTATTCGGCTGCTTCGCGGCCCGTGCGCAGATCGGGCTTGCTCACGATCTCGGCCAGGGCCACCCCGGCCCGGTTGTAGTCCACGAGGGAGTGGGTGGAGCCGGCGAGCCGGTCACTGCCGGCGTGCACGAGCTTGCCGGCGTCCTCTTCCATGTGCAGGCGCTCGATGCCGATCGTTTTGAGGTAGGTGTCCTTGCCCTTTTCGGCCACCTCCACCTCAATCCAGCCGTCCTCGGCGATGGGCTCGTCGTACTGGGAGATCTGGTAGTTCTTCGGCAGGTCGGGGTAGAAGTACTGCTTGCGGTCGAACTTGCTGTGCTCGGCGATCTTGAGGTTCAAGGCCAGGGCAGCTTTCACCGCGTACTCGAGCACCTTTTGGTTGAGCACCGGCAGGGTGCCCGGCAGGCCACACACCACCGGATCGATGTGGGTGTTGGGGTCATCGCCGAAGGCCGTGGAGGCGCTGGTGAAGATCTTGCTATTGGTGCCCAGCTGCACGTGGGTCTCCAGGCCAATCACGGCTTCCCAGGCCATTCTTCTGATAACAACAAATATTCGCAGAACTTTACTGCATGGAGTTGCGTCCCATGCGGCACAGCGAGGGCAGACGCTGCAAAACTAAAAAAATTCGCAAAAGCAGCACGTCACATACACAACATCGCTAGCAAAAGAAAACAGACTTCATCCAGCAATGGCTCGGCATCCACTCGCCCTCGTCGCACTCGGCTTTGCAACCACAGTCACGGCCAACTTGACAGGCCCGCTCAGCGCCGGGGCGAAGCCCAATGCGAACCCGGCACAGCAAAGCGGCAAACCCATCGAAGGCATAGCAATCAAGATTCAAAAGCAACTGGAGAATGC
>JBEDHM010000007.1:0-3002 GCA_041174105.1 Cyanobacteriota bacterium
TATAAGAGACAGCCGCCGTGGGCTCCTTGGGCTCCACAAACAGCACGAAGCGGGCATCCTCGCGATGGGGCAGCAGCAGCGCCACGGCCCCCGGCTCATCAAAGCCGGTGAGGTACCAAAAATCGCTGTTCTGACGGAAGGGATACTCGCAATCGGCGTGGTGCACCACCATCGGTGCCGCCGGGATAACCGCCGCCGCCCCACCCAGCTGCGCAAGAAAACGGGCACGGCGCTGGGCAAAGATCGACATCAGGTCTCCCTGGGCGGGCAACGGTTGCAGGCCAGTTTGATCGAGCCCCCCGAGCAGCCGCTGGCAAACTCGATTAAATAGGTGCATTCCATCGGTCTTGGCGCCTGATCTCCTCCGGCGCCTGATCCCCTTCCGCCTCGCGATGTCCACCCCCTGTCGTCAGCCTGCATGAACGACGTTCTCGCCCTGGCGCTGCTGGTGGTGGTCGTGATTGCAGGCTCAGCCCTGGCCTCGGGGGTGGAAGCTGCCGTACTCACCGTGAATCCGGTGCGGGTCCACGAACTGGCCCGTCGCCCTCGGCCCATGCGGGGAGCCAGGCGCCTCGACCAACTGCGCCAACGCCTCGGTCGCACCCTGGCCGTGCTGGTGATTGCCAACAACGGCTTCAACATCTTCGGCAGCCTGATGTTGGGCGGCTATGCGGCCGTGGTGTTCCACAACCACCAGATCGATGGGGCAGCCCTGCCCCTGTTCTCGGTGGGCCTCACCGTGTTGGTGATCTTGTTGGGGGAAATCCTGCCCAAATCCATGGGCAGCCGCTTTGCCCTGCCGGTGGCCCTGGCCAGCGCCGAAACCCTGCACTGGATTGGTCAGCTGCTGATGCCGGTGGTGCTGCTCCTGGAAGGCGTGCTTCCGGCGATCACCGCCGAAAACGAAATCAACACCGACGAAAACGAAATCCGCCAGCTCGCCAGGCTGGGGTCCCAGAAGGGCCAAATCGAAGCCGATGAGGCGGCGATGATCGCCAAGGTGTTCCAGCTCAACGACCTCACCGCCCGCGATCTGATGGTGCCGCGGGTCTCGGCCCCCACCCTGCCGGGGGCCGCCACCTTGGAGGCCTTGCGCAACGAACTGCTGGCCAACCCCGCCGAATGGTGGGTGGTGTTGGGTGAAGAAGTGGATGAGGTGCTGGGCGTGGCCAGCCGGGAGCGGCTGCTCACGGCCCTGCTCGAAGACCAGGGCCATCTCAGCGCCGCGGCCCTGATGGCCCCGGTGGAGTTCGTGCCGGAGATGATCCGCGCCGACCGCCTGCTCACGGGCTTTCGCCGCAACAGCACCGGTGTGCGGGTCGTGGTGGATGAATTTGGCGGTTTCGTGGGAGTGATCGGCGCCGAAGCCGTGTTGGCCGTCTTGGCCGGTTGGTGGCGCCGGCCCCAACCGGCCAGCGAGAGCACCACCCCATGAACCCCGAGCCATCCACCCCAGAACGGTGCCGGCTCCTACTCGAGGAGTGGCGGCAACAGCTGCCCTTGAGCCGCCGCGAGCGTTCCGTGCTGGCTGGGGAGATGGCCGCCCTGGATCGTCAACTGCAGCGCCTCCAACACCGCCAGCTCAAGCTGGCGGTGTTCGGCCGGGTGGGGGTGGGCAAATCCAGCCTGCTCAATGCCCTCTTGGGCCATGCGGCCTTTGCCACCGATGTGGCCCATGGCTGTACCCGCCAGCAGCAGAGCCAGCCCTGGCGCCAGGCGATCGGCGGCCTGCACCAGGTGCTGCTGGTGGATACCCCTGGAATCGATGAAATCGCGGCGGCCGGCCGGGCCCGGCTGGCGGCCAAGGTGGCCCTGGGTGCCGATCTGGTGTTGCTGGTGCTCGATGGCGACCTCACCAGCGTCGAGCTCGAGGCCCTCGAAACCCTTCTGGCCAGCGGCAAGCCCCTGCTGCTCGTGCTCAACCGCTGCGACTGCTGGCCCGAAACCGAGCAGGCAGACCTGATCGCCAGCATCCGCCGCCGGCTGCCGGATGCCGCCCGCCACCTGCAACTGGTGGCCGTGGCCGCCGCCCCCCGCAGGCCCAGCCTGCGCGCCGATGGCCGGGTGCGCAGCCACCAGGAGGCGCCGCGGGTGGCCCCCTTGCGCCAAGCGCTGGTAACGCTGCTCGAACAGCAAGGCGAGCTGCTGCTGGCGCTCAATGCCTTGCGGGCAGCCGACAGGCTGCACCAGCAATGGCAACGCTTTCGGCTCTCCCACAGCCGCCAGGCGGCCCAGAGCCTGATCGGCCGCTTTGCCGCCCTCAAGGCCACCGGGGTGGCCGCCAATCCCCTGGTGCTTCTGGATTTAGCCGGGGGCCTCGCCTGCGACACCGCCCTGGTGATGCAGTTGTGCCAGCTCTATGGGCTCAAACTGCAGAGCTCCAGTGCCCGCCATCTGCTCAGCCGCCTCTCGGGCCAGAACGCGCTGCTGGGGGGAGCCCAGCTGGGCATCCAGCTGCTGCTGGGCCTGCTGCGTCAGGTGTTGTTGGTGGCAGCCCCCCTCACCGGCGGCCTCAGCCTGGCGCCGGCAGCACCGGTGGCCTTGGCCCAGGCGGCCCTGGCCGTGCACACCACCCGCCGCACCGGCCAACTGGCGGCGGCCGAGCTGATCAAAGGCGCCCAGCGGGGCGGAAAACCGGGTGCCCTGCTGCGCCGGCTCAGCCAGAACGATCCCCAGGTGCGCGAATGGCTAAGCACCTGGCAGGGCCAACCCCAGGGCGGCCAAGGCGCCCATCTCCAGGCCCTGCTGCCGTGAGTTGGTGGCCATGAGCCAGCTGGCCCTGTTTGGCACCAGCGCCGACCCGCCCACCTGCGGCCACCAGGTGCTGCTGGAAGGGTTGCTGGAGCGCTACCCAGCCGTGGCCACCTGGGCCAGTGACAACCCCCTCAAGCGCCATGGGGCCCCGCTCGAGCAACGGGCCCTGCTGCTGGCAACCCTGGTGGCGGCCATCGGCAACCCGCGGCTGGAACTCGCCCAGGGGCTGCTGAGGTCCTGGGCGAGTT
>JBEDHM010000008.1:0-3418 GCA_041174105.1 Cyanobacteriota bacterium
GTGCTTGGCCTGGGCCGCCAACTGATCCAAAAGGGTTTCCGGCTCAGCTTTGGCAAACCCCTGGCCACCAGTCCTGATGGCGCCACTTTGCAGGGGAACAGCCCAGCTGGCGGGCCCCTGATTGATGCGGATGTGCGCTTTGTGGGCAGCATCCTGGGGCTGGGCGACGAGCAGTTGATTCCCTCCCTGCATCGTCTGGAGCCGGCAACGGCCCATCGCCGCTTGCTGGCCGCCGATCTGGATCCCGGTGTGGGGTTTGACGCCCTGCGTCAGCAGTTGGCGGCGGCAACCGCCGAGGTGGTGCTCCTGGAGGCGGCAGGCAGCCTCTCGGAAGGCATGCTCTATGGCCTGGGCCTGGTCCAGATGGCCCAAGGGCTGGATGCCTCCGTGCTGCTGGTGCATCCCTGGGTGGACAGCCGCAGCGTGGATCCCCTGCTCGCTGCCCGGGCCCAGTTGGGCGATCGCCTGGCGGGGGTGGTGCTCAACGGGGTGGCGCCCGACGAGGTGGCCGGCCTGCAGGCAGAGGTGGTGCCCGCCTTGGCCCAGTTGGGCCTGCCGGTGCTGGGGGTGATGCCCCGCAGCCCACTGCTGCGCAGCGTCACGGTTGAGGAGCTGGCGCGCCGTTTGGATGCCCAGGTGCTGTGCTGCCGCGACCGTCTGGACCTGCTGGTGGAAACCCTCTCGATTGGGGCGATGAACGTCAATTCGGCCATGGAGTACTTCCGCCGCCGCCGCAACATGGCGGTGGTCACCGGTGCGGATCGCACCGATATTCAGCTGGCGGCCCTGGAAGCCTCCACCCAGTGTTTGATCCTCACCGGCGTTGGTGAGCCCCTGGGCCAGCTGTTGAGTCGGGCGGAGGAGCTGGAGGTGCCCTTGCTCAAGGTTGACCACGACACCCTCACCACCGTGGAGGTAATCGAACAGGCCTTTGGCCATGTGCATCTGCATGAGGCCGTTAAGGCCACCTATGCCTTCCGCCTGGTGGAGGAGCACTGCGATTTTGGCCCCCTGCTGGCGCAACTGCCCCTGCCCGCAATGGCCGGTTGACGCTGCTAGTTTCACGATGCAGGTTGCGGGCTTTTGGTGACCCGATCCCTAGATCTTCCGGCCCTTGATCGGATCGACACCCTGGCCCAGGAGCTGGCCATGCTCCAGGACCGCAGCAAGCGAAGGATTGCTGTCCTGGGGAGCCGCCACGTGCCGGTGGTGGCCATTCATCTGATCGAGCTGGTGGCCCGCTCCCTCGCCCAGGAGGGCCACAACCTGATCACCTCGGGTGCCCAGGGGGTGAATGCCGCTGTGATTCGCAGCGTGCTCGAGGTGGACCCAAGCCGGCTCACCGTGCTGTTGCCCCAGAGCTTGGATCGTCAGCCAACGGAATCCAGGGAGCAACTCGAACAGGTGCTCCATCTGGTGGAAAAGCCTGAGCACGATGAACTGCCGTTGCCCATGGCCAGCAGTCTCTGCAACCAGGACATCATCACCCGCTGCGACCAGTTGATTTGCTACGCCTTCCACGACAGCGAGACCCTCTTGGCCAGCTGCCGCGTGGCGGAAGACATGGGCAAGGTGGTGACGTTGTTGTTCTTTGACTGAGTTGTTCTTTGACGGAGCTGATTGTTGACTGAGTTGTTTTTAGGCTGAAGGCTTCTAGTGGGCCAGGGCAGCCCTGAGCCCTTCCACGTAGAGCAGGCCCGTGCAGAACAGGCCGCCGGCCCAGCACAGCCCCCGTAGGGGGGGCAGATTGCCCACATAGGCCCCGATGTAGACCAGCCGCAGCAGCGGATGGAGCCAGGCTGCAACGATCGCCACTGGGGCCGTGGGTCCGGTGATCAAACAGAGCAGGCAGGCCGGAGCATGCAGGGTGAAGGCCTCAAAGCAGTTTTGATGGGCCCAGCTGGCCCGTTTGCCCCAGGCCGGTAAGCGCTCGAACATCGCCCGTGGAGCGGCCATGTCGGCGATGGTGAAGTCGGCCTTGGAACGCCCTGCCCCCAGGGGCACCACGCTGAGCACCACCACGGCGCCCGCCAGCACCAGCGACCAGGCGTAGGGAGGCATAACGGCGGTTGGGGCCATGGGCTTGGGACTCGGGAGGATCCTTTTCTAGGCTGGTCCCAATCCCGATCGCGTGGCCATGGCCGACACCTTTTCCTTCGACGTGGTGAGTGACTTCGACCGCCAGGAATTGGTGAACACCCTCGATCAAGTGCGCCGGGATGTGGGCCAGCGCTACGACCTCAAGGATTCGGGCACCGAAATTGAGCTGGAAGAGGCCAGCTTCACCATCACCACCGCTAGCGACATGACGCTGCAGGCGGTGGAGGATGTGCTGCGGCAGAAGGCCACCAAGCGCAATCTTTCGCTCAAGATTTTCGACTTTCAACCCCCTGAGGCGGTGGGGGGAAACCGGGTGAAGCAGGTGGTGAAGCTGCGCAAGGGCCTCAGCCAGGAGCTGGCCAAGAAACTGAGCAAGACCGTGCGCGATCAACTCAAGAAGGTGACCGTGGCCATTCAGGGCGACAGCCTGCGGGTCACGGCCAAAAGCAAGGACGACCTGCAGCAGGCGATTCAGCTGCTCAAGCAGGACGACGTGGAGGTGCCGCTGCAGTTTGAGAACTACCGCTAGCACCGGGGCCATTCGAGCTCTCCGCCGCGCCGAACTCCTGCTGTGACGTGGTCGTTTTGGGTGGATCGCGGCGGCACCTTCACCGATGTGGTGGGCTGCTCCCCCGATGGCCGCTTGGAGGTGCGCAAGGTGTTGTCGGTGCAACCGGGGCGCCCGGGCGATCCCGCTGTGGCCGCCATTGCGGGTGTGCTCGGGGTGTCAGGCGATCAACCGATCCCGCCTGAGCTGTTGCAGGAGGTGCGCCTTGGCACCACCGTGGCCACCAATGCGCTGTTGGAGCGCAAGGGAGCGCCGGTGCTGCTGTTTGCCAACCGGGGCCTGGGCGATCTCCGTTGGATTGGGGATCAACACCGCCCCCAGCTGTTTGCCCTCAAGATCGAACGCCCCCAGCCCCTGCAGGTCCGGGTCCTGGAGGTGGATGGTCGGTTGGCGGTGGATGGCAGCGAGGTGGAGCCCTTGCTCCTTGATGGGGACCTGGAGCAGCAGGTGCGCCAAGCGATGGCGGATGGCTACCGCAGTGGTGCCATTGCCCTGATGCACAGCACCCGCGATCCCCGCCATGAGCTGCAACTGGCCCGTTGGCTGCGCCAGCTGGGGATGGAGCGGCTGGTCCTTTCCCACCAGGTCAGTGCCCTGCCGCGTTTGGTGCCTCGCACCCAAACCAGCCTGATGGAGGCGGCGGTGGCTCCGGTGTTGTTTGGCTATCTGGCATCGGTGCAGCAGGCCCTAGGGCCCCAGACGCGTCTGCGGGTGATCGCCTCCAGTGGAGCCTTGACGCCGGTATCGGTG
>JBEDHM010000009.1:0-14352 GCA_041174105.1 Cyanobacteriota bacterium
GTGAGCGCCGAGTTGCCCGTGCGACTCGAGTTGTTTGGCGACGAACTGGAAAAACTGCGTGAATTCGACCCCGCCAGCCAGCGTTCACTCGACGCCATTGGGGTGGTGCGGCTCACCCCCACCGGCTACGCCCCCCTGATTGCCGACGCCCTGCGCGATTCCATGCCCGATGGCCTCGAAGCCCTGCTGGGGCCAGAGGCGACCGACCAATTGCTGGAAGGGGGCACCCCGGAGGGGATGCGGCGGTTGATGGGGCTGGCCTGGCAGGAACCAGCGTCGCTGCTGGATTACCTGCCCGAGCACACGCTGATCGCCGTCGATGAGCGCCGCCATTGCCTGGCCCACGGCCAGCAGTGGCACGACCATGCCGCTGACCACGGGGCCGACCTGGCCAGCAGCCATCCCCAGCTGCGCACCAGCCTGCACCGCCAGCCCCAGGCCGCCCTCGCGCAGCTCGAAGCCTTCGGAGGCTTTGATCTGGCCGAACTGCACGAAACCGACAACCATCCCAACAGCCTTGATCTGGCCAGCCGCTCCGTGCCGGCCTACCCCAATGCCTTCGGCAAGCTCGCCGGCCTGGTGAAGGGCTTTGTGGCCGAGAAGTCGCGGGTGTGGCTGCTCTCGGCCCAACCATCGCGGGCCGTGGCCCTGCTGGAGGAGCACGACTGCATCACCCGCTTTGTGCCCAACCCGGCCGATACCCCGGCGATTGAGCGGTTGATCGAGCAACAAACACCGGTGGCGCTCAAAACCAAGGGCACCGCCGAGCTGGAGGGGCTGCAACTACCGGCCTGGAAGCTGGTGTTGATCACCGACCGGGAGTTCTTCGGTCAGCACGCGCTGGCGGCCACGGGCTATGTGCGGCGCCGGCGCAAGGCGGCTAGTCGCACGGTGGATCCGGGCAAGATGCAGCCCGGCGACTTTGTGGTGCACCGCAACCACGGCATCGGCCGATTCCTCAAACTGGAAAAGCTGGCCATCAGCGGGGAATCCCGCGATTACCTGGTGGTGCAGTACGCCGATGGGCTGCTGCGCGTCGCCGCCGACCAACTCGGGAGCCTGGGGCGCTTCCGCGCCACCAGTGAGGCCCCGCCCGAGCTGAACCGCATGGGCGGCACGGCCTGGACCAAAGCCAAGGAGCGGGCCCAGAAGGCGATCCGCAAGGTGGCGATGGACCTGGTGAAGCTCTATGCCGAGCGCCACCAGGCCCCTGGGTTTGCCTTCCCGCCCGACGGCCCCTGGCAAAACGAACTGGAGGATTCGTTCCCCTACGAGCCCACCGCCGACCAACTCAAGGCGATCAGCGAGGTGAAGCGCGACATGGAGCGCTCCCAACCAATGGACCGTCTTGTGTGCGGCGATGTGGGCTTCGGCAAAACCGAAGTGGCGATCCGCGCCATCTTCAAGGCCGTGACCGCCGGGAAACAGGTGGCGATGCTCGCCCCCACCACGGTGCTGGCGCAGCAACACTGGCGCACCCTCTCGGAGCGATTCGCCCCCTATCCCCTCAAGGTGGCCCTGCTGAACCGCTTCCGCACGGCCGGCGAGCGCAAGACCATCCTCGAAGGCCTCCACGGCGGCAAGGTGGATGTGGTGGTGGGCACCCACCAACTGCTCAGCAAGGACACCCGCTTCAAGGAGTTAGGGCTGCTCGTGGTGGACGAGGAGCAGCGGTTTGGGGTGAACCAAAAAGAAAAAATCAAGGCCCTGCGCAAAGACGTCGATGTGTTGACGCTCAGTGCCACGCCGATCCCGCGCACCCTCTACATGAGCCTGTCCGGCGTGCGGGAGATGAGCCTGATCACCACGCCCCCGCCGCTGAGGCGGCCGATCAAAACCCACCTCTCGGCCCTCGATGAGGAGGCGGTGCGCAGTGCCCTGCGCCAGGAACTCGATCGGGGCGGCCAGGTGTTTTATGTGGTGCCGCGGGTGGAAGGCATTGAGGATGTGGCGGCGCAACTGCGCACGATGATCCCCGGGCTGAAGTTGCTGGTGGCCCACGGCCAGATGGCCGAAGGGGAATTGGAAAGCGCCATGGTGGCGTTCAATGCCGGCGAAGCCGATGTGATGCTCTGCACCACGATTGTGGAAAGCGGGCTGGATATCCCCAGGGTCAACACGATCCTGATCGAAGACGCCCACAAATTCGGCTTGGCCCAGCTCTACCAACTGCGGGGCCGGGTGGGGCGCAGTGGCATTCAGGCCCATGCCTGGCTGTTCTATCCGGGCGACGCCTCCCTCTCGGAAGCGGCCCGCCAGCGGCTGCGGGCGATCCAGGAATTTGCCCAGCTGGGCAGTGGCTACCAACTGGCCATGCGCGACATGGAAATCCGCGGCGTGGGCAACCTGCTGGGCGTGGAGCAGAGCGGCCAGATGGAGGCGATCGGCTTCGATCTCTACATGGAGATGCTGCAGGAATCCCTGGCAGACATCCAGGGGCAAGACATCCCCGCAGTGGAAGACACCCAGATCGACCTACCGGTCACGGCCTTCATCCCCGGCGATTGGATCACCGAAAACGACGAGAAGATCACCGCCTATCGGGCCGCGGCCGATTGCACCAGCCAGGAGGCCCTGGTGGAGCTGGCCGCTGGCTGGGCCGACCGCTATGGCCCCATTCCAGCGCCGGTGCAGTCCCTGCTGCTGCTGATGCAACTCAAGCTGGTGGCCAAGCGCTGCGGCTTTTCCCGCATCAAACCCGAAAAACCCAACATCGCGCTGGAAACGCCAATGGAAGAGCCCGCCTTTCGGCTGCTGCGCCAGGGGCTGCCAAGCCACCTCCATGGACGACTGGTGTACCAAGCCGGCTCCGGCAGCACGGCCAAGGTGCTCGCCCGCGGTCTGGCCGTTTTGCCAATGGACAAACAACTCGAACAACTCATGGAGTGGCTCCAGGCCATGGCCGACCAAATCCCCGGCGCCGATGGCCTCAATGAGGCCCAGCGCAACGCCCAGCTCAAGAGCCAAAACGAGGCGGTGCTGGCCGTCTAGGGGCCCAGGTCGAGGGCGTCACCCAGCGCGCTTCCACAACGTGCACTTCCACAAAGTGCGCCGCCGGCCTTCCACGCTGCGCAAACATCCGTTACATTTATGAGACGTTACGCAACATCTCTCCATGGGTGCTGGGCTAGGAGCCGGGTTAGGCGATGTGATCGACCTGGGCTCAGGCCTCTCCGGTGGTGGGTTCAGCCTGGTGTCGTCCCTGCTGGGCCTGATGGCGGTTGGGGTCTACGCCCTGCTGCAAAAGGGCACCAGCAACGACGATGACGATTCCGGCCCCGGCGGCGGCTTGATGCAACCGGTGGCCTGAAACCAGCAAGGCCCGACTTGGCCTAAGCCAGCAAGGGCCTACAACGACTGCCGGTAACTGGCTGGCACCAGCACCAGAAACAGCCACCACCACACCAGCACCGCAGCCGCCAGCGGCGCTGTGATCCACCAGATCTCCCACACCAGCCAGCTGGCCACCACCACAGCCACGCCCGTGAGCAGGATGCTCCAGGGCTGGCACCACCAAGGCTTGAGCTGCCAGATCGAGCTCTCTTCCATCAAGCTCTCCTCCAAGGAGCTCACCTGGCTGGACCCTGCCCCAGCGGCACCTGCGCCCAAGCGATCGCCATCGGACCCCTGCGCCATCACCCCTGCCCATGGACGCCCCATTCTCAAGGCGGGACACCCTGCTCGCCTACAACGCCGGGATCTGGGAAGGAAGCTTCATCCGCCTCAATGGCGCTGGCCTGGAGAAGGAGCGCTTCGCCAGCCATCTGGCCGTGGAAGAAACCGATGGGGTGATCGAAGCCGCCCTCACCAACCTGAGCGCCGGAACGGTGCGGTCGATGCGGTTTGAAGAGCCGCCCGTGGAGATGCAGATCAGGGCGCAGGGCCACTGGAGTCTGGGTCCCGACCGCGTTGGGCCCTGGCCCTGGGTCAGCGAACTGTGCCTGGTGTGGGGGGATCAGCGCCGCAGGGCCGTGATTCGTCACAACAGCAGCGGCCTGGAGTCCATGGTGCTCGTGATCGAAGGCCGGCCCCAGCTGAGCCCGGCCGCCCTTGACGTTCCGCCGGCCCCCTTGCAGTTGCGTTCATCTCCACTGGGCCCATTGCCATTAGGCCCGCAGCAGCGGTGGAGCTGGGGCAACCTGGACGTCATCACCCAGGCCACCCGCCCGGCCGGCCCCGGCATGGAGGCTGTGGCCCTGCGCTGGCAACCGGCCGCGGGAATTCAGCTCGAAATCGAGCGCCGCTATGGCCCATCTGGGCTGCTCGAGCCCCTACTTGGCTAGGGCTGCCGGCACATTGGCACTGGCAGGGTTGTAGGGCTTGGGAGCAGCGGCGGGATCGGCCTTGGCCTGGGAGCCAAGGGCGTTGAGCTTTTTGACCAGGGTGTTTTCAGCAACCCGGTATTGGGGATCCTTGCGGGTGCCGAGATCTTCCAGCCTGAGCTTCTGGGCCTCCAGGTCGGTCAACTTCACCGACACATCGGGATCGATGCCGTGCTTGTGGATGTCGCGGCCGTTGGGGGTGAGGTATTTGGCAATGGTCACGGTCATGCCGGAACCATCGGAAAGCCCCCGCACCGACTGAACCAAGCCCTTGCCGAAGGTTTTCTGACCGACCAGCACCGCCCGGTGGTTGTCCTGGAGAGCACCGGAGAGGATTTCACTGGCGGAGGCCGAACCCTCATTCACCAGGATCACCAGGGGCTTGTCGGTGATGGCCCGGCCCGTGGCCCGCTTGATGTCCTGAATGCCATCGCGGGTTTTGGTGGACACGATCGTGCCCTCATTGAGCCACTCGCGGGCAATCTCCACGCTGGCCACCAGCAAACCACCCGGGTTGCTGCGCAGATCAAGCACGTAGCCCTGGGCTCCCTTGCTCTCCAAATCTTGGAGGGCGAGGCGCATGTCCTTGGCAGCCGTGGCGGTGAATTGCTTCAGGCGGATGTAACCCACCTTGCGCCCATCGGGGCTGGTGTTGAGTTGGTGCTCCACCGCATGCAGCTCAATCCGCTGGCGGGTGAGCGGCACCTCCAGGATTTGGCCCTTGCGTTTCAAGGTGAGGGTCACCGTGGTGCCGGCCTGGCCGCGGATCAACTTGACCGCGTCCTCGGTGCTCATGCCCTTGGTGCTCTTGCCGTCGATGGCGGCGATCACATCCTTGGGCTGGACCCCGGCCCTGGAGGCGGGCGATCCCTCAATCGGAGAGATCACCACCAGGTTTTTGGTGTCCTTGTCGAGGCTCAGCTGGATCCCCACCCCGGAGAGTTCCCCGGAGGTGTCGATCTGCATCTCCTTGAACTCCCGCGGATCGAGGAAGCGGGTGTAGGGATCGTCGAGGCCGGCGAGCATGCCGCGAATGGCCTCATAGGCCTCCTTGGGGCTGCCATAGGTTTTGGCGAGGACGTCCCGGCGCAGGCTGCGCCATTTTTCAGGGGTGTACTTGCCATTGATATCGAGGTAGTCGCGGAAGACGATCTGCCACGCCTGATCCATCACCTCCTTGGGGCTATCGCTGATCAGCGACGCGCCGCTGGGGGCGAGCAAGGGGGGGACCGCCATCGCCGCCACCGACCCCGCGGCTCCCAGACCTACCAGCACCAGCAACCTGGTCTGTCCCCTGCCCATGCCGCGAGCCCCCAAAGCCCATCTGTGCTCTTCAAGCTAGCGGCAGGGGAGGGTCTGCGAAGCAGGGGAAACCGAAACCCACGGGCGAATTTCGCTGAGGGCAAATTTCGCTGAGGCCCGATTTGGATTGGACCCAATTTGGATTGGACCAGATTTGATTTGGACCGAATTGGATTGTTGAGGAGGGGGAGCTAGGGATCCACCCAGCGGCCGTCCTCCTTGATCAGGGCGATCAAGGCCTCCACCCCCTCGGCCTCAGGCACCCGGCGAATTTCGTCGCGGCCCCGATAGAGGGAGATGGTGCCTGGGGTTTTGCCCACATAGCCGTAGTCGGCATCAGCCATCTCACCGGGGCCGTTCACGATGCAACCCATCACGGCAATGTCGAGGCCGGTGAGGTGGGAGGTGGCTTCGCGCACCTTGTGCAGCACCTCCTCCAGGTTGAACAGGGTGCGGCCGCAGCTGGGGCAACTCACGTACTCCACCATCGTCTTGCGCAGCCCCAGGGCCTGCAGGATCGAATAGCAAACAGGAATTTCCTTCTCGGGTGCCTCGGTGAGCGACACGCGAATCGTGTCCCCCAGGCCATCACTGAGCAGGGTCGCAATTCCGGCGGTGCTCTTGATGCGGCCGTAATCGCCATCGCCCGCTTCGGTGACGCCCAAATGCAGGGGGTAATGGAACCCTTCGGCGTCCATGCGGTGGGCCATCAGCCGGTAGGCGGCGAGCATCACCGGCGCCCGCGAAGCCTTCATCGAAACCACGATGTTGTGGAAATCGAGCCGATCGCAGATGCGAATGAATTCCAGGGCGCTCTCCACCATCCCAGCGGGGGTATCGCCGTAGGCAAACAGCATCCGTTCGGCCAAGGAGCCATGGTTCACCCCGATCCGCAGGGCCTTGTCCTGCTCTTTGAGCAGGCTCACCAGGGGCTCAAAGGTTTGGGCAATGCGCTCACCGATGGCGGCAATTTCCTCGGCGGAAAAGTCGGTGCGGTTGGGGTCGGGCTTGTCGAACACAAACAACCCCGGATTGATGCGCACCTTGTCGACGTGCTGAGCCACCTCCAGGGCGATCTTCATGCCGTTGTGGTGCACATCGGCCACCAGGGGCACCGGCTGGTAGCTGTCCTCCAACCGTTGGCGGATCTCCTTCACCGCCTTGGCATGGGCCAGGCTTGGCACGGTGAGGCGCACGATTTCACAGCCGGCCTCATGCAGACGCCGAATGCCGGCAGTGGCCCCTTCGATATCGAGGGTGTCCTCATTGATCATCGACTGCACCACCACCGGGTGGTCGCTGCCGATCCAGATGCCTCCCACCCGCACACTCCGGGTTTTGCGGCGGCGAATCACCGTGTCAAAGCGGGGATCGTTGGCCCAATCAGTGGAGGAAGCGTCGGGACGGGCCAAGGTGCCGGTCATGGTGCAGGGGCCGGGAGGTGGGGCAAGCCTGTCACAAACCGCCGGGCAGCTGCCGCAAGCGCCCCGCCGCCAGCTTCAGATCCTCAACCGTGAGCCAGCGGGGCTTGCCCTCGGCAGACGATGGATTGCGCAGCAGATAGGAGGGATGGAGCAGGGGCAGCAACTGCCGGCCGGCCAACAGCGCCCCCTCCCCCGCCAACCACTGACCGCGCAGTTGGGTGATGCCAGCTTTGATCCCCAGCACCGCCGCCAGAGCTGTGGCCCCCACCAGGCCGATCAAGGGGGGATCCACCAGGGCAATCTGCTGCTCCAACCAGGGTTTGCAGGCGGTGAGCTCGGCCGCCGTGGGTTTGCGGTTATCGGGCGGGCGGCACTTGAGGGCATTGGCGATGTACACATCCCGGCTGGGATCGAGCCCCGCCTGGGCCAACAACTGATCGAGCAGCTGGCCTGAACGGCCCACAAAGGGCAGGCCCAGGGCATCTTCACTGGCACCTGGGGCCTCGCCGATCAGCATCAACCGAGCTGAGGGATTGCCGCGGCTCACCACCACCTTCTGGCGAACAGTGGCCAGGCCACAGGCCCTACAGGCGGCGCAGCCGGCCGTTAGGGCGCCCATGGCCTGCTGGGCTCCCGACAGGGAGGGATCAGCTTGCGGGTGAGGGAATTCCATCGGCGCTGAACTGGCCATTTCGTAATGGGATGAACCGTTGGGCGCCCAGGCGTGCGGCAAAGTGGAGCTTCGCTCACGCCGTGCCTTTTGTTGCCGGCCATGCCCTATGCCGGCCCCCAATCACCATGCCGGATAGGGGTTTGCTTTCCCAGCGGGCACGCGCCCTGCAGCCGTCCCTCACCCTGGCCATTGCGGCCAAGGCCAAGCAGCTGCGCGCCGAAGGTCGCGACATCTGCAGCCTGAGTGCGGGCGAGCCGGATTTCGACACCCCCGCCTTCATCCGAGCCGCCGCGGCCCAAGCCCTCAACGACGGCCACACCCGCTACGGCCCCGCTGCAGGAGAGCCCGCCCTGCGCGAAGCGATCGCCGCCAAGCTCAGCCAGGAAAACAGCGTGGCCACCACGGCGGCCCAGGTGCTGGTCACCAATGGGGGCAAGCAGGCCCTCTACAACCTGTTCCAGGTGCTGCTGGAGCCCGGCGACGAGCTGTTGCTGCCCGCGCCCTACTGGTTGAGCTACCCGGAGATGGCCCAGTTGGCGGGAGCCTCCGTGAAGCTGCTGCCCAGCGACGCCGACCAGGGGTTCCGGCTCAAACCCGAGCAGCTGGAAGCCGCGATCACCCCGGCCAGTCGCCTGCTGGTGCTCAACAGCCCGGGCAATCCAACCGGCACCGTGCTCAGCCACGCCGAACTGGAAGCGCTGGCGGCGGTGATACGCCGCCATCCCCAGCTGTTGGTGGTCTGCGATGAGATCTACGAATTTCTGCTGACCCCCGGCCATCAGCACCACAGTTTTGTCGCGGTGGCGCCGGATTTGGCGGATCGGATCTTCACCGTGAACGGATTTGCCAAGGGCTGGGCCATGACCGGCTGGCGCATCGGCTGGCTGGCGGGAGCCCAGCCCGTGATTGCGGCCGCCACGGCCTTGCAAAGCCAGAGCACCAGCAACGTGTGCACCTTTGCCCAATACGGGGCCCTGGCGGCCATCACCGGCCCGCGCGACTGCGTCCATGCCATGGCTGAGCAGTTCAACGAGCGCCGGGCCCTGCTCTCCGACAGGCTGATGGCCATGCCGGGGCTCAAACTGCAGCCGCCGGAGGGGGCCTTTTATGCCTTCCCCGATGTGAGTCATTACCAGCTCGATTCGATGACCCTCTGCAACCGCCTGCTCGATGAGGTGGGGCTGGCGGTGGTGCCCGGGGTGGCCTTCGGCGACGATCGCTGCATTCGCCTGTCCTGCGCGGCCTCGTCTGAAACAATCAACGACGGCCTCGATCGACTTCAGCGCTTCCTGGCATCGATCTGAATGCCCTGGCCTCTCACTGAATGCAATTGATCTCCAAGGGCAGCGGAAAACGAAAACGTTTGGCTGCCGTACTGGCGGGGCTCTTCTGCCTGGCCCTGGTGCCAGCGGCGGAAGCCCAGCAGAACCGCACCAAGACCGTGCTGCGCCTGGGCGCCATCCCCGACCAAAACCCCGAGAAGCTGAACCGCCTCTATGGCCTGGTGGCCAATGAACTCTCCCAACAGCTGAAGGTGAATGTCAGGTTCATTCCCGTCACCGATTACAGCGCAGCTGTTAGCGCCTTCCGCACCGGCAACCTCGATCTGGTTTGGTTTGGCGGACTCACAGGCGTCCAGGCCAAGCTGCTCAAGCCCGGCGCCCTGATGATTGCCCAGCGCGACATCGATGCCCAGTTCTACTCGGTGTTCATCGCCAACACGGCCAGCGGCCTGAAGCCAATCCATAGCGTCAAAGGCCTGAGCGAGCTCAAGGGCAAGCGCTTCACCTTCGGCTCGGAAAGTTCAACATCAGGGCGCTTGATGCCGCAATACTTTCTCAGCCAGGCAGGGGTCAAAATGACCGATTTCGCCGGCGGCGCCCCTGGCTTCAGTGGTAGCCATGACGCCACCATTGCCCTGGTGCAAAGCGGTGCCTACGAGGCCGGAGCCGTCAATGAGCAGGTGTGGAAAGCCAACCTGCGCAACCACAAAGTGGACCGCAGCAAGGTGATGGTGATCTGGCGCACGACCCCCTACCCCGATTACATCTGGTTGGCCCAGCCCCAACTCGATCGAACCTTCGGCAAAGGCTTCACAACAAAACTCAGCAAGGCAATTCTGAGCTGGCGACCCAGCGATCCGGAGCAGAAGCAGATTCTTAAACTGTTTGGTGCCCAACAATTCACCACCGTTGATGTGAGCGACTACAAGCGCATCGAACAGGTGGGCCGCCAGATTGGCAAGATCCGCTGATGACTGCTCATTCAGTCGTCATCCAGCGCAGTTCAGAGCCACCCCATCCATTCTGATCAGGCATCGGGGCCAAGATCCATTGCAGCCAGCCCGTGATTCGGCAGACGCAAGACGCTGACGACGGCGGCAAGCCAAGGGAGCCGGGCCCCTGGCTGCTGGATCTGCAGAACATCGATCTTTCAGGCAGGGAAACCCCCCGCCTTGCCAACGTCTCGCTTCGCATCCACCCCGGTGAGCGGGTGGCCCTGGTTGGCCCGAGCGGTGCTGGCAAGAGCAGTCTGGTGGCTGTGGCCAATGGCCTGATCCAGCCCGATGGCGGCAGGGTGAGCTGGTTTGGGGCCCCTAAGCCCAGGGGGCGCCATCTCCATTCCCGCCAGCGCCGGCGCCAACAGGCCCAGATCGGCACCCTCTGGCAGGACCTGCGCCTGATTGAGCAACTCAGCGTTCAACAGAACCTCAATACGGCCCGCCTGGCCCATTGGGGTTGGGGCAAAGGTCTGCTCAACCTGCTCACCCCCCTTGAAACGCAAGCCTGCAGCGCGGTGCTGCGGCACCTGGACCTCGATCCAGCCCTCCTGCCCCAGCCGGTGTCGGCCCTCTCGGGCGGGCAGCGCCAGCGCGTGGCCCTGGCCCGGCTGCTGCGTCAGGAGCCCCTGCTGGTCTTGGCTGATGAACCCCTGGCCCACCTGGATCCCAGGCTGGCCGAGGAGCTGCTCACCCTCCTGCTGGACTACGCCCAGGCCCCGCGGGCCCTGCTGATGAGCTTGCACCGGCCCGAGCTGCTGCCTGGTTTTGATCGGGTGGTGGGCCTGCGCGCCGGCCGGCTGCTGTTTGATCAACCCGTCAGCCAACTGGGCCAGGAGCAACTGGAGGCGCTTTACGCGAGCGGTCTTTGAGCAGCGTTCTGCGATCGGTCATGCCACGACCCGCACCCCCTCTCTGGCTACTGCTGCCAGCTGGGGTGCTGGTGCCTGTGGGGTTGATGCTGCCCCAACTGGTCCATGGCGGCGGCCTCAACCTGCTCGGCCAGTTCGCCCTGGCAGCCCTGCAGCCATCCCTCGACCCTGTGGTGCTGCATTCAGTGCTCTCGGGCCTAGGCACCACCGTGGCCATGGCGCTCCTGGGCTGGAGTGCCAGCCTGGTTTTCGGTGTGGCCCTCGGCATCGCCAGCTCCCGCACCGTGTGGCGCACCTGCATCGGCCACGCTGCCCCTGCAGAGCTGATCCGCAAGCTGCTGGCGCTGCCGCGCTCGATCCATGAATTGCTCTGGGGTCTGGCGTTGCTCCAACTGGTGGGGCTGGAGCCGATCGTGGCTGTGGTGGCCATCGCCATCCCCTTTGCAGCCCTGGTGGCCAGGGTGCTCAGCGACCTGATCGATGCCCTGCCCGTCGCCAATCTCAGGGCCCTGCGCAGCGCCGGGGCGCCGGCGGGGATCGCCTTGCTGACGGCCCTGGGGCCACCGCTGATGCCCCAACTACTCAGCTACAGCGGCTATCGCCTCGAATGTGCCCTGCGCAGTGCCACCCTGCTGGGGGTGTTTGGCCTCGGCGGCCTGGGCACCGAACTGCGGCTGACGCTGCAATCCCTCAACTTCCCTGAGCTCTGGAGCGGGTTATGGCTGCTGCTCGCTGCCATGGTGGGTTTGGAAGGCCTGGTGGGCTGGTTGCGGCGGCGATGGTCCATGCCCCAACGCTTCAACCTGCGGGCCGCCCCCCAGGGCTACCGCATTCAGGAGGTGCTGGCCGTCACGGCAGCCTTGATCCCCCTGGTGCTGCTGGTGGCCCACGCCCTGCAGCTCGATCCTGCGGTGCTCTTGCATTGGCAGGCCCTGCCCGACCTTGGAGAGGCCCACTGGCGTGAGCTGGCCGCCCTGCCCTGGCTGAGCCTGATCGCCAATACGCTGCTGCTCACCCTGGTGGCGGCTGCCCTTGCCGTGGGCGGAGCCCCCTGCCTACTGCTGTTGGTGGCCCCATGGCCCCTGGGGCGGCTTGGATTGCGCTGCCTGTGGTTGTTCGGCCGCCTGTGGCCGCCGCCGCTGACGGCATTGCTGCTGCTGTTCGTGCTCAAGCCAGGGATCCTCACCGCTGCCCTGGCCCTGGCATTCCACAACCTGGGCATCTTGGGGAGACTGCTGCTCGAATGCCTCGAATCCGAAGACCTGGCCGCGGAAAATGCCCTTGTAAGCCTTGGGGTGCGGGCACGTCTGGCCCTGCTCTACGGCCGCTTCAGCAGCCTGAGCCGCACCTACCTGGCCTATGGCGCCTACCGCGCCGATGTGATCCTGCGGGAATCGGTGGTGGTGGGGCTCGTTGGGGCCACCGGACTGGGGAGCCAACTGCTGGAGGCCCTGAGCTCTTTCGCCTGGAATGAACTCCTGGCCCTGGTGGTGGTCTATGCGGGGCTGACCCTGCTGGGAGAAGATCTCAGCGACCGCGCCCGCCACCAACTGCTGGAGACCCCCGATGGTGTTGGCCATACCCAAGAAATTGGTGGTGCTCGGCGATAGCGGCGTTCAGGGCTGGGGGGATCCCCAGGAAGGGGGCTGGTGTGAGCGGTTGCGGCGCCATTGGATGGAGCTCCCCCACGGCCCTGTGGTGTACAACCTCGGGGTGCGCGGCGATGGCCTCGAAAGGCTGAGCTCCCGGTTGGTGGATGAGGTGCAACGCCGGGGCGAATTGCGCCGCCAGATCCCCCAGGGAATCCTGATCGGGATCGGCCACAACGATGCGGCCCGCGTGGGCCGGCCCGATGGGCGGCAGCAATTGGATCCCGATGGCTTTCTGTTTGGGATGCAGCAACTGCTGATCCAGGCCAAGGCCTTAGCGCCGGTGCATGTGCTCGGGTTGGCGCCGGTGGATGAAAACGCCATGCCCTACGCCGAGGTGCTTTGGTACGGGCTCGATGCCATCCGCCACTACGAGGGCCTGCTGGAAGAGGCCTGCCTGGAAGCCGATGTGCCCTTCTTACCCCTGCTCAAGGGTCTACTGGCCGATCCCGATTGGCAGCGGTGGCTCTGCAGCGATGGCCTGCACCTGAACACCGATGGCCACCGGCAGGTGTTTGAACGCGTGCGCCAGTGGCCCGCCTTGCTCCAGTGGGCAGGGCTGGAAACCATCCAGGCAGCCACGGCCAGCTGGTAAGCAAACGATCTCCCAAATGGGGGATGGCCATTCCACCCGCCAGGGGAGGGAGGGGAGCGGATCCCTGCAGAAGGTGAAGTCACCGCATTTCCCCCAAGCCGCCTTGGCGGCTCCCTTGGTGCCATGGCCCTCTCCACGCCTGATGCAAAGCAGCTGCGCGCCCGCAACCGCCAATGGCTCCAAGCCATGGCCGATGCCAAGCAAAGCCAAGGGCGGCTGCACTGGCGCAATGCACTGGTGTGCCACAACCTGGCCCTGGTGCGCCAAGTGGCCAACCGCCTCAGCCAGCACAGCGGCCATCCCTTTGAAGAGCTGGTTTCCGCCGGCAACCTGGGGCTGATCCGGGCGGTGGAAGCCTTCGATCTCAAGCGGGATGGTTCCCTGAGCAGCTTTGCCGTGCCCTACATCCGCGGGGCCATGTTGCATGACCTGCGCGATAACCAGCAGCCGCTCAAAACACCCAGGCGGCTGCGGGAATTGCATCAACGGGCCCATCGCCTGATCGAGCAGCGGCGGCAGCAGGGCCAATCTCCCCACAGGGTCGAGGAGCTGGCTGGGGCCCTGGGCTGCACACCCTGCCAACTGGAGGCCGCCGAAGCGGTCCAACGGGCGCTGCAGGTGCGCAGCCTCGATGCGATCGAGCTCGGCGAAGACGGCACCATCGGATGCCTGCTGGATCAGCTGGCCTCACCACCTAACCCTGCCAACGATCCCGAAGCCTCAACGGCAGAGCAATGGCACTGGCTCAAAGGCCAGCTGGCGGCCTTGCCCTCTCAAGAGCGGACCCTGCTGGAGGAGCACTGGCTGGGCGGTCTGGGCTGGAAACAACTTGGCCTGAAGCACCGCCTCAGCCCCCAGGAGGCCAAGCGGCGAACGGAGCTGGTGCTGGAGCAACTCAAGGCCTTGGCCCAACAGGGCTCAGACCCCGACCAGGGGGGCCAACAGCATCGCCATCAGGGCCGCAATTGCGGTCTGCAGCGCATTCACCAGCTCATTGCTCAGCCAGGAGCAGCGCCGCTGCAGGGTGGCGCCGATCCAGCTTTCGATCAGGGTGGCCGCCAGTCCCACCAGGGTCACCAACCCCACCGCAGGGGCGCCTGCCAAAAGGCCCAGGGCTGCCATCAGCAGGGCCATCCCCGCGCTGCCCAGCAAACTGGCCGCCGTGCCCTCGAGGCTGATCGCCCCCTCGGTGCCGGCTGGCACGGGACGCAGCGTGGTGATCAACACGGTGTGGCGG
>JBEDHM010000010.1:0-3777 GCA_041174105.1 Cyanobacteriota bacterium
GGCAACAACCGCGACGCTCGGTTCGATTCCGGCCAGGTTCATGCCGATTCCCCGCCCCAGGCGCTGGGGGCCCCAGGCCTTGGCATCCGCAACCTTGATGCGCTGGAACGCCGCTGACGCCCCCGGAGCCACTCGATCGCCACAAACTGTTCGTTCGGTAGCAAGATCGGCTGGCGGAACACCACCCTGCCGGCCTCAGCGCGTTCAGCCTGAATGGTGGATCCTGGGGACCGCTGCGGGGCCCCCTCCAGGGGCAAGACAACGCCCAAGGGATCGGCTCCCATCGGGCACGCCTGCATGTATTGAAACAACACCCGCCTGGCAGCCAGCAAGACCTCCTGGCTGTTGATTTGATCCAAACGCAAAACGGGAGCAGCCGTAGGAGCTGCTCCCGCAATCTGGAACGAAGGTGTGGGTGTGGCGAAGGTAATCGGCCTCACCGGTTCACGGATTGACCCAGTTTAAGTGTTGGCGATGGAATTGGGATTGGCTTCAGGCGAAGCCTTTCTTCTCTTCGATCATGCGGTGGATGATCGGGGTGAGGATCAGTTCCATCGCGAAGCCCATCTTGCCGCCATCCACCACGATCGAGGTGGGGCTGGACATGAAGGAGTCGTTAATCATGTCGAGCAGGTAGGTGAAATCAATCCCCCACTTCTCGCGGGCTCCCTTACGGAAGTGGATGATCACAAACGACTCATCCGGGGTGGGGATGTTCCGGATCATGAACGGGTTGGAGGTGTCCACCGTCGGCACCCGTTGGAAGTTGATGTCGGTGCGGCTGAACTGGGGGCAGATGTGGTTGATGTAATCCGGCATGCGCCGCAGGATCGTGTCCACGGTGGCTTCGGCCGAGTAGCCGCGCTCGGCGTTATCCCGGGAGATTTTCTGGATCCACTCGAGGTTGGTGATCGGCACCACACCCACCAGCAAATCGGCCAGGGAAGCCACGTCGTAGCCATTGCCCTTCACCCCGCCGTGCAAGCCCTCGTAGAAGAGCAGGTCGGTGCCGGTGGGAATGGTTTCCCAAGGGGTGAACTGGCCGGGTTCGAGGTTGGTGCCCAGGCGGCCGTTGTGATCAGCGGCCTCATCGAGGGAGTGCAGGTAGTAGCGCTTCTGACCGCTGCCGGTTTCGCCGTAGGTCTTGAACAGCTCTTCGAGCTTGTCGAACAGGTTGGCCTCAGGGCCGAAGTGGGAGAAGTTTTCCCCCTTGGCCAGGGCGGCGCCCATGGCCTCCTTCATCGGGCCACGCTCGTAGCGGTGATAGCTGTCGCCCTCCACCACGGCAGGCACGATGCCTTCGCGGGCAAAGATGGTTTCAAACGCACGCTTGACGGTGCTGGTTCCTGCGCCGGAGGAACCGGTAACTGCCACAACCGGGTGACGCTTCGACATCGGCGCAGGGGAAAAACAAACCGGGCATGAGTTTGGCAGGTCGCCGGACCCGCCCCAAGCAACCCCGGATCATTGGGGCCTGGTGGCAGGGATCAGAGGGCTGCCAGGAGTTGCTCGCCCATGGCCTTGCAGCCCAGCGGGGTGCAGCCCGGGGCCATCAAATCGCCGGTGCGGTAGCCGGCGGCCAGCACGGTGTCCACCGCGGCTTCCAGATCGGCGGCGGCCGCCTCCTGTTTCAGCGCCAGCCGCAGCAGCATGGCCGCGCTGAGCACCATGGCCATCGGATTGGCCTTGTCCTGGCCGGCGATGTCGGGGGCGGAGCCATGGATCGGCTCAAACAGGCCGGGGCCATCCGCTCCCAGTGAGGCCGAGGGGAGCATGCCGATCGAGCCGGTGAGCATGGCGGCCTCATCGCTGAGGATGTCGCCAAACAGGTTGCTGGTGAGCACCACATCGAACTGCTTGGGCGCCCGCACCAGTTGCATGGCGGCGTTGTCCACGTACATGTGGCTGAGGGCCACGCCGGGGTAATCGGCGTGGATGGCCTCCACCCGGTCGCGCCAGAGCTGGCTCACATCGAGCACATTGGCCTTGTCGACTGAGCACAGCCTGCCGCTGCGTTGGCTGGCCAGCTCAAAGCCCACCTTGGCGATGCGATCGATCTCGTGGTCGGAGTAGGCCATGGTGTTGAAGGCCCGCACGCTGCCATCGGTTTCCACCCGCCCCTTGGGAGTGCCGAAATACACCCCGCCGGTGAGTTCGCGCACCACCAGCAGATCCACCCCCTCGATCACCTCGCGCTTGAGGCTGGAGGCATCCACCAGGGCCGGCAGGATCTTCACGGGCCTGAGGTTGGCGAACAGACCCAGGCCCGCGCGCAGGGCCAGGAGCCCTGTTTCTGGGCGTTTCTCCCGGGGCAGGCTGTCGTATTGGGGACTGCCAATGGCAGCCAGCAGCACCGCATCGGCGTTTTTGCAGGCCTCAAGCGTGCTGGTGGGTAGCGGTTCGCCGGTGGCGTCGATCGCCGCTCCGCCCATGGGCTGCTCGTCGTAGACGAGCTCAAAGCCGTGCTTGCGGCTCACCGCATCCAGCAGCTGGCGGGCCACCGCCGTGATTTCCGGCCCGATGCCATCGCCGGGGAGCAGGGTGATCCGGAAGCTGGTCATCGCTGGGGTGGCGGCGCTGGGGCAGCCCGCGAGATTAACGGCCGGGCAGGGCCCTACTGGCCAGCTTCCGGGTTCGGGGGTTGCAGTTTGCGCAGGGCCTTGGCCATCTCGGGCAACTTGTTGAAGGCCGCTGAGCAGCGCAGCCAGAGGCGGTTGGGGATGGCGGGATAGCCGCTCACCACCTCGCCGGCGGCCACTTCGCCATGGATCCCGGATTTGGAGGAGGCGATGGCCCGATCCCCAATCACGGCCCGGTTAGCCACGCCCACCTGGCCGGCCAGGATCACGCCATGGCCCAACCGGGCGCCGCCGGCAATGCCCACCTGGGATGCCAGGGCACAACCCCGGCCCGTCACCACGCCATGGCCGATCTGCACCAGGTTGTCGATCTTGGTGCCGGCCCCAATCCGGGTTTCCCCCACCGAGGGCCGATCAATGGTGGTGCCGCAACCCACCTCCACGGCTTCTTCGAGCACCACCAAGCCGGTCTGCGGCATCTTGCGCCAGCCCTGGGCGGTGGGCACAAAGCCAAAGCCTTCGCTGCCGATCACGGCGTTGGAATGCACCACGCACCGCTCGGCCAGCCGACTTCCGGGGTGGAGAACGGCGCCGGCATGGATCTCACAGCCAGCGGCGAGCTCCACATCGTCGTAAAGCACCGCTCCGGGATGGAGGGTGCAGCCGTCGCCGATCCGGCTGCCCTCGCCCACCACCACATGGGCCCCAATGTGCACCTGGGCCCCCACCTGGGCCGTGGAGGCCACCACGGCGCTGGGGTGGATCCCGGCTGGTTTGGGAGCTCTCGGATAAAGGGCTTCCAGGGCTTCGGCAAAGCCCAGGCGCGGATCCTTGAGGGCCACCCAGGCCAGTCCCTGGGCGCTGGCAATGGTCTGCAGCTCAGGATCGGCCGGGATTAACACCGCCGAGGCCCTGGTGCCCTCCAGGGCTGCAGCAAGGGCATTGCCGGATTCGAGAAAACTGAGTTGGCCCGCCGCGGCCTGATCGAGAGCCTGGGCCCCCACCAGCTCGGGATCGCCGGCCAGGTTGCGGGCGGTTTCAGCACTCACCTGGGTGAGGCGGCCAAGCAGTTCGCTGAAGCGCATCACAAGCTCGCGATCGGCGAGGCAAAGCTGGTGCGGATCGTAAGGGGCCTATCGGGGGGTGAGCACCAATTGGTCGCGGTGCACCACTTCAATGCCCGCCCGCCCCATCACTT
>JBEDHM010000011.1:0-5091 GCA_041174105.1 Cyanobacteriota bacterium
GGCAAGGGTGGCCGCAAGTTGAGCTTCAGCACCAAAATTCAATTCAACGGCAACCTGATGGTTGGCAAGGCCTACACCGCCATGCTCGACCTCAAGCCCGGCGACGAATTTGAGATCAAGCTTGGCCGTAAGCAAATCCGCTTGGTCCCCCTGGGTGCCGAAGACGAAGAGGAGTGATTTAGGTGTGTTTTCTCACCAGGTCATTCAGTAGCCCGCAGAAGTTCGAGCTGCTGAAAGGGGGTGCGGCCCGCCAAGGCCATGTGACACCTGCGGCCGTTATAGATCGCCAAATAACGGCCCAACCAGCGGTTGCGTTCCTCTGAGCTCTGGAAGCTCAGGCCGTAGGCCCACTCGTTCACCAGGGTCTTGATGAACCGCTCCGCCTTGCCGTTGGTTCGTGGGGTGTAGGGCCTGGTGCGTTTGGCGCTCAGCCCCAAGGCCTCACAGGCCTGCCGCCAGGGTTTGGAGCGGTAGGCGCTGCCGTTGTCCGAGAGCACCCGCCGGCATTCAACCCCCTGTCGGCCAAACCAGGCCACAGCCCGGATCAGGAAGCCGACCGTGGTGGCCTGCTTCTCATTGGGCAGCACCTCGGCGTAAGCCAGGCGGGTGGCATCGTCGATGGCCACATGGGCTTTCTCGTAGCCCGCACCAGCCGAGCGGCCCAGGCGCCGATCGCCGGTGATCCGGTGACCGACGCGATCAAACCGGGCCAGCTGCTTGATGTCGACATGGATCATGTCGCCAGGCCGGGCCCATTGGTAGCGCCGCACCGGCACCGGTGGCTGCAGGTGTTTCAGCCGCCCCAGGCCCATGGCTTTGAGGGTGCGGCCGACGGTGGAAAGCGGGAGGGCCAGCAAGCGGGCAATGCGCCTGAGGGTGCAGCGCTCATGGCGCAGGGCAACGGCGCGCTGCAGATGCTGTGGATCGAGCGTCCGCCGCTGGCTGCGGCGAACACTGCGTCGATCCAGCAAGGCGGCTGCACCACCGGAGCGGTAACGGCTCAGCCACTTGTAGGCCGTACGCAGGCTGATACCCGCTTGGGCGGCGAGATGAGCCAGGGGCTCAGCGTCCTGAATGTGTCGACGCACAAGCCGTTCCCGACTGACAGGTGTCAGTCGGGCGTTGGGGTGGGTATGCATGGGGTGTGAGGTCAGTGGGTCGGAGGTGACACCCGGACCATGGCGACCTCACACCTCCTTGTCAGCTGAACAACCTGCTGGGACTACACAGTTAGGCCGCTCGATCCAACAGGGGGAAGCCCAGGGCTTCGCGCTCCGCCAGCCAGGCCTCGGCCACCTGGCGGGCGAGGTGACGAATGCGGCCGATCGTGGCGGTGCGCTCGGTCACCGAGATCACGCCGCGGGCCTCCAGCAGGTTGAAGGTGTGGCTGCACTTGAGCACAAAATCCAGGGCCGGCGCTGGCAGGTTCTTGGCCACCAGATCCGCAGCTTCAGCCTCATAGATGGCAAACAGCTGCTGCAGGCGCTCGGGGTTGGAGGCCTCAAAGTTGTAGGTGCATTGCCCCTTTTCAAACGGCAGCCAGATGTCGCCATAGCTGCGGTTGCCATCCCAGGAGAGATCCCAGATGCTCTCCACGTCTTGGAGATACATCGCCAAGCGCTCCAGGCCATAGGTGATCTCGATCGACACCGGCCGGCAATCAAGGCCACCGCACTGTTGGAAATAGGTGAACTGGGTCACCTCCATGCCATCGAGCCACACTTCCCAACCCACACCCCAGGCGCCGAGGGTGGGGGATTCCCAGTTGTCCTCCACGAAGCGGATGTCGTGGTCTGCGGCGCGGATCCCCAGGGCTTCAAGCGACGCGAGATAGGTCTCCTGGATGCCGTCAGGGGACGGCTTGATCAGCACCTGGTACTGGAAGTAGTGCTGGGCCCGGTTGGGGTTATCGCCATAACGACCATCGGTCGGGCGGCGGCAAGGCTCGGGATAGGCGACAGCCCAGGGTTCCGGGCCAATGGCCCGAAGCACCGTGTGGGGGCTCATCGTGCCCGCCCCTTTTTCCGTGTCGTAGGGCTGGAGGATCAGGCAGCCCTGCTCAGCCCAAAAGCGATTCAGGGTCTGGATGATGTCCTGGAAATGCACGGAGCGGGCTGGGCCTTCAGTGCCAGCCATTGTGGCTCGCTGGCGTGCGCCCTCTGCCGAGCGCGCCTCAGGCCACCAGCTCCAACAGGCCCATCAGGCCGCCGGCCAGGGGCCGATGCCGCACCTGGCTGAATCCCGCCAGCCGGGCGAGCTGTTCCTGCTGGGGGGCCGTTGGAAACCGGGCCAAACTGGTCTCCAGGTAGGCGTAGTTCTCCCGCACGCCAAAGCGTTCGGCGGTGGGCACCACCAATTGGCGCAGGTAGAAGCGCTGAAACTGCGCCAGGCGCTCGGCCCCTGGCACGGCCAAATCGGGCCGATTGAAATCGAGCACCGCCGCCCTGCCACGGGATTTGAGCAGGCGCCGAAGCTCCCGCAGGCCGGCGGCAGGATCAGCGAGGTTGCGCAGGCCGTAGGCCATCACAGCCCCATCGGCATGCCCACTCTCCAAGCCCGTGGCAAGGGCATCCCCCTGTTGCCAGCGCAGGTTCAACCAGGGCTGACGCGAGCCCCGTTCCGCTGCCACCTGCAGTGGGGCAGCGGCCGCATCAATCCCCAGCACCTGTCCGCCGGGCCGCACCTTGGCCGCCAGCACCAAGGCCAGATCCCCCGTGCCGCAGCACAGATCGAGCAGCTGCTGACCAGGCATGGGACGCAACCAGGCCACGGCCTGCCGTTTCCACACCCGATGCAGCCCCAGGCTCAACAGGTCGTTGAGCAGGTCGTAGCGGGGGGCGATTTGGTCAAACAGCTCCTCAACGGCTGCCGGATCGCCTGGCTTAAAGCTGCCCATCCCAGGGCAGCACGATCGAATCCAAACGGATGCCCGCATCAGGGCCGGGCTCGGGCAACAGGCCCCTGGCTTCCAAACGGTCCGCGCTGGTGAGGGTCAGCACCATCACGGTGGCCAGCCCCACGGCCGCCGAGCACACCATGCAGCCGGCGAGCATCAGGGAAAATTCCTGGCGGTCATTGGCGGCCTGCATCAATTGCAGGGCCCAGGCCACCAGGGCCACCACGGCAGCCACCATCGCCAGACCTACGCCTGTGGCAGCCGCTGGAGGTAGGGACGTAACAAAGCTCACCAACGCAATGTAACGAGCCATAACACGGCTTCGCGAGCCCCCTGCTGGACCTCAAAGCGCTGCAGCCACTGGCCGAATGGCCAATCCGCGCGTCAACAGATCAGCCTTGATCTGGGGCACGGTGAGCACCCCGTCATGGAGCAGCGACGCCAGTAAGGCCGCCGAGGCGTTCCCCCCGCGCGGACCGGTTTCCAGGGCGGCAGCGATGTGGTCGATGCAGCCCGCCCCGCCCGAGGCAATCACCGGCACCTCCACCGCCTGGGCCACCGCCCGGGTGAGGTTGAGCTCATAGCCGGCCTGGGTGCCATCGCCATCCATCGAGGTGAGCAGGATTTCGCCCGCGCCAAGGGCCACCACCTGCTGGGCCCAGGCCACCACATCGAGGCCGGTGTTCTCACGACCACCTTTCACATACACATCCCAGCCGGGCTCAGGGCCCTCGCGCCGGCGGGCATCAATGGCCACCACGATGCATTGGCAGCCAAAGCGCTCCGCCCCCCGGGCCACGAGCTCGGGATCACGCACCGCCGACGAATTAAGGCTCACCTTGTCGGCACCGGCCCGCAAGAGCTCGGTGATGCCCTCCACCGTGCTGATCCCGCCTCCCACCGTGAAGGGAATGGTCACGGCTTCTGCGGTGCGGCGCACCAGATCCACCAGGGTGGCGCGGCCCTGATGGCTGGCTGCGATATCGAGAAACACCAGCTCATCGGCGCCAGTGGCGCTGTAGCGGCAGGCCAGTTCCACCGGATCGCCGGCATCGCGGAGGCCCACAAAATTCACACCCTTCACCACCCGGCCATCGGCCACGTCGAGGCAGGGAATGATTCGCTTGGCAACCATGAGCTCGCTGTTAGTGTTGCGCCACTTTCCAGTTGCGCCAGCCATGTCCCAGGCTGCCACCACGGGCTCCGTGAATGTTGGCTCCAAGGTGCGGATCACCCGGGTTCGGGACCGCATCTCTGCAGAAATGGTGGAGGCCCTCCAGGCCGACGCCACCGGATCGGTGGTTGGTTTCCGCACCGTGGATGGCAAGGGGATCGGCGTGGTGGTGCAACTCGCCAACGGCCAGAAAGCCTGGTTTTTTGAAGACGAAATCGCCCTCGCCTGAGGCCCTGCGTTGACCAACAGCCCCAATCCTGAGGCGACCAGTGGCGGCGGCGCCCGCCAGTTGCTGGGCATGAAAGGTGCCAGCGGCACCTCCAACATCTGGAAAATCCGGCTTCAGCTGATGAAGCCGGTCACCTGGATCCCCCTGATCTGGGGGGTGCTCTGTGGCGCTGCCGCCTCGGGCAACTTCCACTGGACTTTCCCTGAAGTGGGCGCGTCGATCGCCTGCATGCTGATGAGCGGGCCGCTACTGGCCGGCTACACCCAGACCATCAACGACTACTACGACCGCGAGATCGACGCGATCAACGAGCCCTATCGCCCCATCCCTTCGGGCGCCATTCCGCTCTGGCAGGTGAAGCTGCAGATCTGGGTGTTGCTGCTGGCGGGTCTGGCGGTGGCCTACGGCCTGGACCTGTCGGCCGCCCACTCGACTCCGGTGCTGCTGTTGCTGGCCCTGGGCGGCTCCTTTGTGAGCTTCATCTATTCGGCCCCCCGCTCAAGCTCAAGCAAAACGGCTGGCTTGGCAATTACGCGCTCGGGGCCAGCTACATCGCCTTGCCCTGGTGGGCCGGCCAGGCCCTCTTTGGCCAGCTCACCTGGACCACCGCGCTGCTCACCCTGGCCTATTCCCTGGCGGGCCTCGGCATTGCGGTAGTCAATGACTTCAAAAGCGTGGAAGGCGATCGGGCCCTCGGCCTGCAGTCGCTGCCGGTGGCCTTTGGCATCGAGCGGGCCAGCTGGATCAGCGCTGGGATGATCGATCTTTTCCAGCTCGCGATGGTGGCCGTGT
>JBEDHM010000012.1:0-6283 GCA_041174105.1 Cyanobacteriota bacterium
GGGGAGACCACCGCTAGCCAAACAGACCGCCAAACAAGCCGCTCTTGTGGGGATGCTTCTGGGCCTTGGTGGCGTGATGGGAGGCCAACTGCTCCAGCAGCTCCCGCTCGTCGCCGTGGAGCTTGGTGGGCAGTTGCACCTTGACGCTGAACAGGTGATTGCCGCGGGCCACGGGATTCCCCAGTTTCGGCACCCCCTTTCCAGCCAGGGTGAGCACGGCCCCGGGCTGGGTACCCGCAGGGATCTGCAGTTCCGCCAGGCCATCGACGGTGTCGACCTCGATGGTGTCGCCGAGGATCGCTTGTAGGTAATTGAGTGTGACCTCCGAGGTGATGTTGATCCCATCGCGCCGGAGCTGGCTGTGGGATTGCACACTCAAGAACACATACAAATCCCCGGCCGGCCCTCCGCGCTGACCGGCATTGCCCTCATTGGCAACCCGCAATCGGGTGCCGGAATCCACCCCAGCTGGAATGTTGATCCGCAGTTTTTTGCGCACCTGCTGCAGGCCTTGACCGCCGCAGGCCGAGCAGGGATCGGCAATCACCTGGCCGCTGCCCTCGCAGGTGGGGCAGGGTGCAACCTGGGTGAAACTGCCAAAGGGGGTGCGGGTGGCACGGCGCACCTGGCCCTGGCCGCCACAGGTACCGCAGGTGGTGGGACCACTGCCGCTCTTGGCCCCGGAGCCCTGACAGGTGCCACAGGTTTCGAGGTGGCGGATCTGCACCTCTTTCTCGATTCCAAACACCGCCTCCTGGAAGCTGATGGTGAGATCGAGCCGCAGATCATCGCCCTGGCGAGGGCCGCGGCGGCGCGGGCCCCCAGCTCCGGCTTGGGCACCGCCAAAACCGCTGAAGAAGGTCTCAAACAAATCGGCAAAGCCGCCCATATCGCCCATGTCGGGCATGCCGCCGCCACCACCCAGGCCGGCCTCACCGAACTGGTCGTAGCGGGACCGGGTCTGGGGATCACTCAGCACCTCGTAGGCGCGGCCGATTTCCTTGAACTTGTCTTCGGCGCCGGGATCCTTGTTGACATCGGGGTGGTACTGGCGCGCCAGGCGCCTGTAGGCGCGCTTGAGCGTGTCGGGATCGGCATCCCGACCAACCCCCAGCAGGTCGTAGTAATCGGCCATCAGCCGAGCTGCTCCTCAGGGGTGGTGGGTGCGGCATCACCGGCGCCAGGGCCCGGACCCATCGACACCTTCACGAGGGCATGGCGCAGAACCCGGCCATTGAGGTGGTAACCCCGCTGCAGCTCCTCAATCACCACATCCTCGGGGTGCTCCTGGCTGGGCTCGCGCAACACCGCTTCGTGGAGGGTGGGGTCAAACGGCTCGCCTTCCACCCGCATCGGTGACACCCCGAGCTGCTTGAACACATCCACCAATTGCTTGTACAAACCCTGGTAGCTGCGGTGCAGGGTCTGGGCCTCTTCGTGCTGGGGGTTGAGCTGCTGGCGGGCCCGATCGAAGTTGTCCACCACCGGCAGGATTTCTCCCAGGGTGGAGCAGGTGATTTGCAGACGCAGGTCATCGCTGTCGCGGCTCTGGCGCTTGCGAAAGTTGTCGAAATCAGCGGCCAGGCGCATGTATTGGCCATTGAGCGTTTCGTAGTCGCCCTTGAGGGCAGCCAGCTCGGCTTCGAGCTGGGCCGTTCGATCGCCGCTGGAACCACCCGCAGGATCGCTTCCCTGACCTGCGCCAGCTGAGTTGTCCGGCGCTGCCGTCTCGGCAGAACCCTGCAGCTCGGCACTGGTTTCGGCGCTGGGAGCGCCCCCTGGCTGCTGCGCGGGCTCCGGGTTGGCCCCAACACTGGGATCAACGCCAGGATTCGCGCTGGTGCCGTTGCTCTCACCGCTCATGGAGGAGTCACCGCTCATGGCTGACGGGCGCACAATTCAGATCTAGACATGTTGGAGGGCCATGCGCACCTCCCACAAGCGGCGGAAGCCCGCACCTTTTGCCCGATGACCCTGTCTGTGACGCGGCCCGTTCCGGAAGCGACCAGCTCCGAACAGCAACGGCTAGAGGTGGAACTGCTGCTGCAACAGCCGGTGCTCTCCCCAAGCGAGCTCCTACGGGCCGATCCCAGCCTGATCGCGGCGCATGGGCCCCGCAGCCGCGGCCACTGGCAGCAGTGGGGAACCCTGCCCCTGCTCCAGGCGGGGCCCCTGTTGCAGCTGGCCGTGCCCACCCATTGGGGTGAGGAAGAGCGCCAGCAGCTGCTGAGCGAGCTGAACCTTCGCCCAGAACAGGTCAGTTTTGCCCTGGCCCTGGCCAGCGACATCGATGCTGCCTTGCAGACAGCGGTTGAGCCCGAGGCCACACCCCAAGGGGAGCTTGAACAGCAGGCCCAGCGGCCAACGCCGATCACGCCACCCATGGCGCCTGCGATCACGCCCCCACCCCAACCCTCCTTGCCCCAACCGTCCTTGATGGCTGGGCTCAGCCTGCCGGCGGCGGATAGCGAACTCACCACCATCACACCAACGGATGACCTGGAGAGCTCGGCGGCCGGGGCCCAGGGCTCGGCGGTGGTGAGCCTGGTGGATCGGATCCTGGTGGCCGGCCTGAATGCTGGCGCCAGCGACATCCACGTGGAGCCCCAGGAAGCGGGTTTGGAGATCCGCTTTCGCATTGATGGGGTGCTGCACAAGTTGCTGGAGGACCTGCCCAAAACCCTGGTGCCGGCCATCACCTCCCGCTTCAAAATCATGGCCGACCTGGACATCGCAGAGCGGCGCCTCCCCCAGGACGGCCGGATCCGCCGCAGCTACCGCGGCCGCACCATGGATTTCCGGGTGAGCACCCTGCCCAGCCGCCATGGCGAAAAGGTGTGCCTCCGGCTGCTCGACAGCGGCGCCACCCAACTAGGGCTGGACACCTTGATCACCGACAACGGGGCCCGGGCCGAACTGCGCGCCCTGGGGGCCAAGCCGTTCGGCATGATTCTGGTGACGGGTCCCACCGGCTCCGGCAAATCCACCACGCTCTATGCCCTGCTCTCGGAGCGCAACGAGCCGGGCATCAACATCTCCACGGTGGAAGACCCGATCGAATACACCCTCAAAGGCATCACCCAGACCCAGGTGAACCGCGACAAGGGTCTCGACTTCAGCACCGCTCTGCGGGCCTTCATGCGCCAGGACCCCGACGTGCTGCTGGTGGGGGAAACCCGCGACATCGAAACCGCCAAAACCGCCACCGAAGCCGCCCTCACCGGCCACCTGGTGCTCACCACCCTGCACTGCAACGACGCCGCCAGCGCCATTGCCCGGCTGGATGAAATGGGCGTGGAACCCTTCATGGTGAGCGCCTCCCTGATTGGGATCGTCTCCCAGCGCTTGCTGCGGCGGGTATGCAGCCATTGCCGCATCCCGTACCAACCCAGCAGCGAAGAACTGGGACGCTTCGGCCTGTTGGCCAGCCATGAGACGGCCGTCACCTTCTTCAAAGCCCATCCCCCCGACAACGGGCCAGGGGCCTGTAGCCACTGCCAGGGCAATGGCTACAGGGGCCGGGTGGGGGTCTACGAGATTCTGCGCATGAATGAATCGATCGCCGCGGCCGTGGCCAAACGGGCCAGCACCGATGTGCTGCGGCGCATGGCCCTCGAGAGCGGCATGAAGACACTGCTGGGCTATGGCCTTGAGCTGGTGCGCCAGGGGCACACCACCCTGGAGGAGGTGGAGCGGATGCTGCTCACCGATGCAGGGCTCGAATCGGAGCGCCGGGCCCGCTCTCTCAGCGCCCTCACCTGCCACACCTGTGGGGCCGGATTACGGGACGAATGGCTGGAGTGTCCGTACTGTTTAACGGTGCGGAGCTGAAGGCAAAGCGAGGGCGATGGAGCTCCAGATCGAAGCCTTGATGAGCGAACTGGTGGCCGGAGGCGGCAGCGACCTCCACCTGGCGGCCGGCCAGGCGCCCTACGGACGCTTCAGCGGCCAATTGCGGCCCATGCGCGAGGAGCTGCTGGATGAAGAGCAGTGCAACCGGCTGATCTTTGCCTTGCTCAACAACGCCCAGCGCAAGCAGCTGGAGCAAACCTGGGAACTGGACTGCTCCTATGGCCTCAAGGGCGTGTCGCGCTTTCGGGTGAACGTATACCGCCAGCGGGGCACCTACGCCGCCTGCCTGCGGGCCCTGGGCAGTGGCATTCCCCAGCTCGAAAGCCTGGGCATGCCACCGGTGGTGGAAGCGATGGGACGCAAACCGCGGGGCCTGCTGCTGGTGACCGGACCGACCGGTTCCGGCAAAACGACCACCCTGGCGGCCCTGCTGGAGCACATCAACCAAACCCGCTCCGAGCACATCCTCACCATCGAGGATCCGATCGAATTCGTGTACACCAGCGCCCTCAGCCTGATCCACCAGCGGGAGGTGAATGAGGACACCCGCAGCTTTGCCAATGCCCTGCGCGCCGCCCTGCGCGAAGACCCCGACGTGATCCTGGTGGGTGAAATGCGCGACCTCGAAACCATCCAACTGGCCATCAGTGCCGCCGAAACCGGTCACCTGGTGCTGGGCACCCTGCACACCAGTTCCGCCGCCCAAACCGTGGATCGCATGGTGGATGTGTTTCCTGCCGGCCAACAGACCCAGATCCGGGTGCAGCTGAGCAACAGCCTGTTGGCCGTGTTCTCCCAGACTCTCTGCCAGCGCATCAACCCCGCCCCCGGTCAATTCGGCCGGGTGATGGCCCAGGAAATCCTGATCAACACCCCGGCCACAGCCAACCTGATCCGGGAGGGCAAAACGGCCCAGCTCTATTCCCAGATCCAAACCGGCGGCTCCTTTGGCATGCAGACCCTGGAGCGGGCCCTGGCCAACCTGGTGGAAGCGGGCAGCGTGAGCCAAGCCGAAGCCCTCAGCAAAACCGGCCGACCCGACGAACTCCTGCGCCTTCTGGGTCAAGCCTGATATCCATGGCCAGCTTTGTCGCCACCTACCAAGCCAGCGGCGGCCAGGCACGCCAGATGCGCCTAGAGGCCACCGATCTGCTGGATGCCAAACGGCAGTTGCGCCGCCGCGGCATCCTGGCCACCAAGCTGGAGGCCAGCCCCCAAGCCCCAGGGCCCAACCGCGCCCAGGCCGGCCTTCCCGGCGGGAATCCAGCGGCCAGCGTGAACTGGCAGCAGTGGCTCGAAGCCAAACCGACCATCCGCGACAAGGCTTTGTTCGCCAACAAACTGGCGGCCCTGGTGGATGCGGGGGTGCCGATCGTGCGCAGCCTCGATCTGATGGCAGCCCAGCAAACCAAGCCCCTGTTCAAGCGGGCGCTCCAAAGCCTCTCCAGCGAGGTGAACCAGGGGGGGAGCATGGGCACCGCCATGCGCCTGTGGCCCCAGGTGTTCGACAAACTCACGATCGCCATGGTGGAGGCGGGTGAAGCGGGCGGGGTGATGGATGAATCCCTCAAACGGCTAGCGAAATTGCTGGAAGACAACGCCAAACTCCAAAACCAAATCAAGGGCGCCATGGGCTACCCCGTGGCGGTGCTGGTGATCGCCGTTTCGGTGTTTCTGGGGATGACGATCTTTCTAATCCCCACATTTGCCGGCATCTTTGAAGATCTGGGCGCTGAACTCCCTCTCTTCACCCAGATGATGGTTGATTTGAGCAAACTATTGCGCTCTTCTTTCTCTCTCTTTTTGGTGGGTGGCTTGCTGGTGGGAGCCTGGTTGTTTGGCCGCTTCTATGCCACCGCCCATGGCCGCAGGCGGGTGGATGGGGAGCTATTGAAGTTGCCCGTGTTTGGTGATCTGCTGCAGAAAACAGCCACCGCCAAGTTCTGTCGCACCTTCAGCTCCCTCACCCGAGCTGGCGTGCCGATCCTGCTCTCCTTAGACATCGTGCGCGAGACAGCCGGCAACGCCGTAATCGCCGATGCCATTTCCCAATCCCGCAGCGATGTGCAAGAGGGGATTCCGTTGAGTCTGGCGCTGGCCCGCAAAAAAGTGTTTCCCGAGATGGCCCTGAGCATGCTGGCGATCGGGGAAGAAACCGGAGGCATGGACACCATGCTCTCCAAAGTGGCCGACTTTTATGAAGACGAGGTGGGGGCTACAGCCAAAGCACTCACCGCCATGTTGGAGCCGGCGATGATCGTGATCGTGGGCCTGATTGTGGGCTCAATATTATTAGCGATGTACCTGCCTATGTTCTCGGTGTTTGAGAAGATCAAGTAGCCCAGTTAGGCCACACCCTGGGCCTCCGCAATGGCCTGTCCGGCGAGCCAGCCTGAACTCCAGCAGTGCTGAAAGTTGAAGCCGCCGGTGA
>JBEDHM010000013.1:0-3212 GCA_041174105.1 Cyanobacteriota bacterium
GACGTCTTGCATCAGATCCACTTCTTCGCCCGCGTCGGTGTAAACGGCGATGTCCAGACCCAGGGACTGGAGCTCGCGCATCAGCACCTTGAACGATTCGGGAGTGCCCGGGCGGGGAATCGGCTTGCCTTTGACGATGGCGTTGAGGGCCTCGTTGCGGCCTTGCATGTCGTCGGATTTGACGGTGAGCAATTCCTGCAGCGTGTAGGCGGCGCCGTAGGCCTCCAGGGCCCACACTTCCATCTCACCCAGACGCTGGCCGCCCTGCTGGGCCTTACCACCCAGCGGTTGCTGGGTAACCAGGGAGTAGGGGCCTGTCGAGCGGGCGTGGATTTTGTCGTCGACCAGGTGGACCAGCTTGAGGATGTGGGCGTAGCCCACCGTGACGGGCTGGTCGAACGGCTCACCGCTACGGCCATCAATCAGCTGGATTTTGCCGGGATTTTCAGGGTCGTAGACCCAATCCTTGCCCGGCTGGCTGGCCGCCTCCTCGAGGTAGGTCTGCACGGTTTGCTTCGATTTCTCGGCGCCGTGCATCTCATCGAAGGGCACCACTTTCACGCGGCAACCGAGGTGGGATGAGGCCCAGCCCATCAGGCACTCGAACACCTGACCCACGTTCATCCGGCTCGGCACGCCCAGGGGGTTGAGCACGATGTCGATCGGGGTGCCATCGGGCAGGTAGGGCATGTCCTGCTGGGGCAGGATCCGGCTGATGATGCCCTTGTTGCCGTGGCGGCCGGCCATCTTGTCGCCGACCTGGATCTTGCGGCGCTGGGCCACATACACCCGCACCACCATGTTGGCGCCGGGGGGCAGCTCATCACCCTGTTCCCGGGTGTAGATGCGCACGTCCACGACGCGCCCGCGCTCGGTGCTGGGCACCCGCAGCGAGTTGTCGCGCACATCGCGGGCCTTCTCGCCAAAGATGGCGCGCAGCAGCTTCTCTTCGGGGGGCTGGTCGGATTCGCCCTTGGGCGTCACCTTGCCCACCAGGATGTCGCCGCTTTCCACATAGGCACCGATGCGGATGATCCCCATCTCATCGAGGTTGCCCAGGCTTTCCTCGGCCACGTTGGGGATTTCCCGGGTGATTTCCTCGGGCCCCAGCTTGGTTTGGCGTGCCTCGATCTCGTACTTCTCGATGTGCACCGAGGTGTAGAGGTCGTCGTGAACGAGGCGATCACTCAGCAGGATCGCGTCTTCGTAGTTGTAGCCCTCCCAGGGCATGTAGGCGATCAGCACGTTCTGGCCCAGGGCGATTTCACCGCCCTCGCAGGCCGAACCATCTGCGAGCACCTGACCGGCAATCACTGGATCGCCCTGGCGGACGATCGGGCGCTGGTTGAGGCAGGTGTCCTGGTTGGAGCGCTGGTACTTCTGCAGGTGGTGCACGTGGTCGGTGCCCTGCTCATCGCGAATGACGATGGCGGTGGCATCCACAAAGGTGACCGTGCCGTTGACTCGGGTGATGGGCACCATGCCGGAGTCGCGGGCCACCTGGGTTTCCAGGCCCGTTCCCACCAGGGGCCGTTCGGGGCGCAGCAGCGGCACCGCCTGGCGCTGCATGTTGGAGCCCATCAGGGCCCGGTTGGCGTCGTCGTGCTCAAGGAACGGGATCAGGGAGGTAGCCACCGAGATCACCTGCACCGGTGAGAGCTGCACGTAATCCACCTGCTCCGGCGGGACTTTTTCAAAGTCCTGGCGGTAACGCACGGGAACCAGCTCCGCGGTGATCCGGCCGTTGGCATCGGTGGCCACGTCACCGGGGGCGACGCGGCATTCGTCCTCGAGGTCAGCCGAGAGATAGAGGGGATCGCCCTGCTTGAGAACGATGCCGTTCTCCACCTTCCAGAACGGGGTTTCGATGAAGCCGTACTCGTTGACCCGGGCGTGGGTCGCGAGCGAACCGATCAAGCCGGCGTTCGGACCTTCCGGGGTTTCGATCGGGCAGATGCGGCCGTAGTGGGAGGGGTGGATGTCGCGCACGGCAAAGCCAGCCCGCTCGCGGGTCAGACCGCCTGGGCCCAGGGCGCTGATCCGGCGCTTGTGGGTGAGCTCGGCCAGGGGATTGGTCTGATCCATGAACTGGCTCAGCTGGCTGGAGCCAAAGAACTCCTTGATCGCCGCCACCAACGGCTTGGGGTTCACCAGCTGGGCGGGGGTGAGGGATTCGGTCTCACCCACCGTCATCCGCTCTTTGATGATCCGCTCCAGGCGGTTGAGACCCACCCGCACTTGGTTCTGGAGCAATTCACCCACCGAGCGCACGCGGCGGTTGCCGAGGTGGTCGATATCATCGAGGCTGGCGCCGCCGACATCCAGCTCGAGGTTGATCAGGTAATCAATGGTGCTGAGCACGTCCTCCGGGGTGAGGGTGCGCACCGCATCGGGGATGGTGAGACGCAGCTTTTTGTTGATCTTGTAGCGACCCACCCGACCGAGGTCGTAGCGCTTGGGATCAAAGAAGCGGCTGTGCAGCAGGGTTTGGCCGCCACTCACCGAGGGGGGCTCACCGGGACGCAGCTTTTTGTAGAGCTCGAGCAGGGCCTGATCTTCCGAAGAGATGCCCTCGTCGTTGGCCGCCTCGATCGACTTCTGGTAGTACTCGGGGTGCCGCAGTTTGTCGAGAACGTCGTTATCGGAAAGGCCGATGGCCCGCATCAACACATGGGCGTTGATCTTGCGGGTTTTGTCGACCCGCACGTGCAGCAGATCGTTTTTGTCGGTCTCGAACTTCAGCCAGGCACCACGGTTGGGGATGAGGCTGGCGTTGAAGGTTTTACGGCCGTTCTTGTCTTGTTCGTCTTTGAAGTAGACACCGGGGGAGCGCACGATCTGGTTCACGATCACGCGCTCGGCGCCGTTGATGATGAACGTGCCGCGCTCGGTCATCAGCGGCAGTTCGCCGATGAACACCTCCTGCTCCTTGATCTCGCCGGTCTCCTTGTTGACCAGGCGGCAGGTGACATACATCTGCGACGCGAAGGTCGCATCGCGACGTTTCGCCTCTTCCACATCGTGGCGCGGACGCTTGAGTCGGTACTCGCTACCGACGAAATGCAGCTCCAGCTTGCCGGTGTAATCGGTAATGGGCGAGAAGCTTTCCAGCTCCTCAATCAGGCCCTTCTCCAGGAACCATTTGAAACTCGCGCGCTGTACCTCCACCAAGTCGGGCAGGTAAGTAGCGGTCTTGGCGACCTGGATCGCGC
>JBEDHM010000014.1:0-8814 GCA_041174105.1 Cyanobacteriota bacterium
TATTGCCCCGCCGATCTGATGGTGTTTCCTGGCTGGAGGGCCTACTTGCCCATCGGGCCCCGCCAAGCACTGCCGGTGTGGACCCATCGCCAATTGATCACCCATCCACGGGCCTTGGCAATACTTTCTATGGCCCTTCTGGCCCCTTGATTGCCCAAGGTTTTGCTTGCCAAAGGTTTTGCTTGGCAAAGGTTTTGATTGCCAAAGTTTTCCTGGGCCAGCGGCATTGCCTCAGGTCTGCGAAGTTGCCAACCCGGATTGACGAATCAGGGCTTCACTGGAAGGTTGGCGTCCGCGGAAGGCCTCAAACACATCGGCCGGGGATTGGCTTCCTCCCAGGCTTAACACCGTCTCTCTGAAGCGTCGGCCGATGGCCACGACGGCATCGTCCTCGTCGAGGCCGGCTTCTTCAAAGGCGCCAAAGGCATCGGCGCTCAACACTTCCGCCCATTTGTAGGAGTAGTAGCCCGCTGAATAACCACCGGCAAAAATGTGGCTGAAGCTGCAAAGAAAGGCGTCCTCGGCAATCGGTTCGAGCACGGTGGTCGTCTGGGCGATCTGGCGGCGCAGCTCCTCCGGACTCTGGCCCGATGCGGGGCTCCAGCTGCTGTGAAGGCGCAGGTCGGTGAGGGCCAGGTGCACCTGGCGCAGGGTGGCCATGCCCCCCAGAAACGTGCGGGCAGCGAGCAGTTTTTGGTATTCGGCCTCTGGCAGGGTTTCGCCGCTCTGCCAGTGTTTGGCCATCCCCATCAAGGTGGAGCGCTCGTAACACCAGTTCTCCATGAACTGGCTGGGCAATTCCACCGCATCCCATTCCACGTTGTTGATGCCGGCCGCCTGGGGGCGCTCCACCGTGGTGAGCATGTGTTGGAGCCCATGGCCGAATTCATGGAACAGGGTTTCCACTTCTTCGAAGGTCATCAGGCTGGGGGTGCCTGCAACCGGTGGACTCTGGTTGCAGATCAGGTAAGCCACGGGAAGCACCGTCTCGCCTGAGCGGTTGATCGAGCGACCCAGGCATTCATCCATCCAGGCCCCGCCCCGTTTGGAGCCTGGGCGACTGAAGGGATCGAGGTAGAAAGCCGCCAGGGGAGCTCCATTGCCCCCATCCAGCACCCGGAAATACTGCACGTCGTTGTGCCAGGTGGGGGCCTCCCCTGGGGCAGCCTCAATGCGGATGTTGAACAGGCGTTGGCACAGGCTGAAGAGCCCTTGCAGCACCCGCTCCAAAGGGAAATAGGGCCTCAGGGCTTCGCTGTCGAGCTCAAAGCTGTCCTGGCGCAGCTGTTCACTCCAGAAGCTGATGTCCCAGGGTTGGAGGTCGTCGGCTTCGGCGGCACCGTGGCGGCGGGCGCAGGCGCGCAGGGCCTCCAATTCGGCGAGGGCAACCGGATAGGCAGCGGCGCGCAGTTCCTCCAGTAGTTGTTCCACGGAGGCCACAGAATCAGCCATCTTCGAGGCCAGGCTCACCTCGGCCCAGTTGGCATACCCAAGCCGCTGGGCCTGCTCGAGGCGCAGGCCCAGGATGGCTTCGATCAAGGGCCAGTTGTTGAGCTCGCCGCTGGATGCGCGACTCACCTGGGCCTTGTAAACCTGCTCCCGCAGGTCGCGCCGATGGCTGTATTTCAAGAAGGGTGCGACCCGGGGCATATCGAGACCCATGCGCCAGGTGCCGCCCTCGCCCGCTTCGTCGGCAGCCTGGGCCAGCAGGCTCCTGAGGCTGGCAGGCAGGCCGGTGAGGTCGTCGTCGCCCTTGAGGCTGAGGCTCCAGCCATTGGTGGCATCCAACACGTGGTTGCCAAAGGAGGTGGCCAGCTCAGCCAGTTGTTGGCTGGCCGCGTTGAACGCATCTTGCTCCTCGCCTTCCAGCCCCACACCCCGCAGTTCCATCTCCCGCAGTTCGGCTGCCAGGATCCGCGTCTGGGTGGTATCCAGATCCGGCCGTTGCTGCAGGGCTTGCAGGGCGCGATAAAGGCTGCGGCTCTGGCCTGCCCGGTTGCCAAACGCCACAACGGCGCTTTGTTGCTGCTGGTGGGCCGAGCGCAACTCCGGAGTGTTGCAAACGCCGTTGAGGTGGCTCACCACCCCCCAGCTCCAGCGCAACCGTTCCCCCAAATGGTGCAGCGGATCCATCACCTCATGCCAGGAGAGGGTCTCGCCACTGGTCGCGAGCTCATCCAAGCTGGTCTCCAGGCTGCTCAGTTCGGCGTTGAGCTCCTTGAGCAGCCCAGGGATGCCCTGCTCCACCTGCTCAGGGGTGATGGCTTCGAAGTTGGGCAGCCCCTGGCCCACCAAAAGGGGCAGGGGGGCAAGCGGCTGGGTGGCTGCCACGGCAGTGGTGCTGGAGCTCATGGCGCAATGAGGGCTCGGGGCTTTGGCCGGATCACCCCATTTCAACCGATCAGGCCTGGCCTTGGCGGCTCTGCTGCTCGGGCTGGCGTTTGGCCTGGTCCTTAGCCGAGGGCACCCAGCTGCAGAACGGCCCCAGTGGCATGGCTGGCCAACTCGGTGGCCAAGGCGTTGGTGCTGGCTTCATAGAAATCGATCGCCACCCGGGGCCAGAAACCGATCACCAGGGTGGGCACCAACAATGTGAGACCGATCAACAATTCCCGGGGTTTCATGTCGCCCACCACGGCCAGGGCCGGGATACGGGGACCAAAGAACACGCGCCGGCAGAGCGAGAGCAGGTAGACGGGGGTGAGCACCAGGCCAATGGCAGCCAGCACAATCGTGATGATGCGAAAACCAGTCGTGAAGGCATCGTTGGCGGTCACCCCGAGGAACACGGTGATTTCACTGACAAAACCGCTCATCCCCGGCAGGGCCAGAGACGCCAGACAGCTCGCCAGGAAAAAGGCGAAGGTGATCGGTAGGGCCTTGGCCAGACCGCCCATGTTGGGGATCGAGAGCGTCTCGGTGCGCTCATAGAACACCCCGGTGACAAAGAACATGGCCGCAGCGATCAACCCGTGGCTGATCATCTGCAGCATCGCCCCACTCATCCCCAGGGCATCAATGGCGCCGATCCCCATCAACACAAAGCCCATGTGGCTCACGGAGCTGCAGGCAATGCGCCGCTTGACGTTGTCCTGGGCGAAGGCGTTGAGGGCCCCGTACACGATGTTGACGATGCCCAGCACAATCAAGGCTGGAGCCAGGAGATTGTGGACATCGGGCAGCATCTGCACGTTGAAGCGCATCAGCGCGTAGCCCCCCATCTTCAGCAGCACGCCAGCGAGCAACATCGACACCGGTGCATTGGCCTCGCCATGGGCATCCGGTAGCCAGGTGTGCAAGGGGAAGATCGGCAGCTTCACCCCGAAACCCACCAAGAAGCCCAGGTAACAGAGCAGTCCAAAGGTGCCGCCAGGCGAGCGGCTGGCCAGTTCGCTGAGGTTGAAGGTGAAGGTGTCACCGGAGAGGGCCAGGGCGAGACCGCTCAACAGGATCAGCAGGGAGGCGGTGGCCGTGTAAAGGATGAACTTGGTGGCGGCGTATTGCCGTTGTTTGCCGCCCCAGATGGCAATCAGGAGGTAGACCGGCACGAGCTCCAGTTCCCACGACAGGAAGAAGAGCAGAAAGTCTTGGGAGAGAAAAACCAGGCCCTGGGCGGAGGCCTGGAGAAGCATCAGGCCGAAATAGAGGTGGGTTTTGCGGCTGATGTTCCAACTGGCAGCCACCGAGAGCAGGGTGACCAGACCAGAGAGCACCACCAGCGGAGCCGATAGGCCATCGGCTCCCAAGGACCACTCGAGCCCCAGGGCGGGAACCCAACGGATCCGTTCGACGAGTTGCAGGCCGCTGTCGGCGCCATCGAAATGCTGGCTGAAGGCCAGCAGCATCAAGACCAGGTCGGCGATGAGAGTGACCAGGGCCAGAGTGCGCGGCCCTTTGGGATCACTGCCATCGCCGGGCAAGAGGGGCATCACCAGGGCTCCCGCCGCCGGCAACAGCACAATCAGGCTGAGCCAGGGGAAGGACGCGGCCTGAATCGGCAAATTGGCGTCCATCACTGCCCGGTTACAGCCGATACGAATCTATCAGTCATCCGGTTGCCCCTAGGTGTAAATGCCTATCTGGCCTGGGTTTTGGGTGCTTCTTGGTTTGGGTCGGTCTTGCTTGGGTCAGTCTTGCTTGAGCCAAGGGCCGGGAGGCGCCCTAGCTCTTGTCGGGGAGGGCGTGCCATTGGCTGCCTTCGTGTTGAACCCCCAGCACCTCCGAGCGCGATTCAACGCCGGCCTGGTGCCAGGCCCTCACCATCGCCTGGCTCACCGCCTGGGCGACGTCGGGTTTGCAAAGGGCCAGCAGGCTGGGGCCGGCCCCGCTGATCACGCAACCCCAGGCCCCCGCCTCGAGGGCGGCTTCGCGCACGGCCTTGCCGCCGTGGATCAAACCCCAGCGGTAGGGCTCATGCAGGCGATCGTGCATGCCATCGGTGATCAGATCGCCGTTGCCGGTGCGTAGCCCTTGCAGGAGCAGGGTGAGGGAGCCCAGGTTGATCACCGCATCCCCCACCGGGATCGCCTTGGGCATGGCCCGGCGCGCTTCGCTGGTGGTCAGGCGGATCGCGGGAATTGCCACCACGGCCTGCACCGCACGTGACCATTCGCAGCGCACCACCCGCCAGCGGTGGGAGGCGGCCTTGGCCGTCATGCACAAGCCCCCCACCAGCGATGGCACCACGTTGTCGGGATGGCCCTCAATGTCGATCGCCAGTTCCAGCAGTTTCTCCTTGCTCAGCGGCTCCCCCATCAGGGCATTGGCGCCGATCAGTCCCGCCACAATCGCCGTGGCGCTGCTGCCCAGTCCCCGGGCGGGGGGTACCGCCAGGCGCACCCGAGCCTCGAGGGCTACGGGTTCCTGGCCCGCCTCTTTCCAGACCCTCTGGGCAGAGCGGTAGACGAGGTTGTCGGGGCCGCCGCGGAGGTGTGCTCCCTCGGTGCCCTCAATGATCAAATCGAAGCGTTCGCTGCCCCCTTCGATGCAGCGCATCTCAAACACATTGTCGAGCTGCAGGGCCGCGCCCAGGCAATCAAAACCTGGCCCCACATTGGCTGTGGTGGCGGGAACGTGAACTTCAACCCCTTGGCCGACCCGGGGGCGCACCATGCGAAGACGACTGCTGAGACCAGTGTCTCAGGCGATCAGCATGCGGGCCCGGCAGGCGGCGCTGTAAAGCCCGATGGCCGGATCGGTGATGGCGGTGATGGGCACGTCGTTGAGCACGGCTCCCAGCCGTCCCTTGTGCAGAAAGGCACGGCTGAATTGGCCTGCCTGCAGATGGGGGAGCAGCTTGGCGGCGGTGCCGCCAGCCAGCCAGATGCCCCCACGGCAGAGGCCGGCCAGGGCGAGATCGCCACAGACGCTGCCATACAAATCAATCCATAGCTCCAGGGCTTTCAGCGCCAGGGGGTCTCCTTCTGAGGCCAGCCTGGCCACCGCTGCGGGGAGGTCGGACTCGCCATCGCCGGGGCTTGGATTGAGCCAACGTTCACTGATCGCATGCAGGGAGTGGCTGGCCTCGGCTTCGGTGGCGAGCAGCCAGCGAGCTACGTGACCCAGGCCCGTCCCGCTTACCACCCGTTCCGTGGAGACCCGGGCCAGGTTCAAGTCGTTGGCAATCCATTGCCTTAGGTCCCATTCGCCCTGGCTTCTGGCAGCGAATTCGCCATGGGCCCCCTCACTGGCCACGGCCACCAACCCACTGGGGCTCGGGATGCCATAGGCCACCCCAAGCCCCGTTCCGGCTCCGATGACCAGCAGGGGAGCTTGCGCTTCGCCCTGGCCAGGCTTCACCACGGCCACCTGGCTGGGCTGGAGATGGCCCAACCCGTAAATCAGGACGGCAAAATCATTGACCAGCTCCACCTTCTCCACGCCAATACGGCTGCCCAAACGGGTTTGGTTGAGGTCCCAGGGCAGGTTGGTGAGCTGGGCCCTGCCGTTATTGACGGGCCCTGCCACCGCAAAGCAGCCGGCCTCAGCCGTTTCACCAGCCAGAAACTCCTGGGCCATGGGCGCCAGTTCGGGCCAATCCAGCGAGCGGTAGAGCTGGGATCGCAGGCAGGTGAGCACGCCATCGCTCCCCTCGAACTCGTAAAGCGCCAACAGCGTTTTGGTGCCACCGATATCGCCGGCAAGAACGGTTGTCATCGCTGGGATCCCTCCTGGAGTTGGATGCGACCAGGCCCCTGGGATGCCCCAACCACAGCGGGCTCAGGGCGCAAGCGTCTGGCTAGGGGCTTTGGACGGTCAGTCCCGCTGATCGATTCTGGTTGGCTGCCTGGGCTGCTGTCAGCACATGGCTCAGCAGCACACTGCCCAGATCCCCATCGCGGCGGCTGCGCAGGCTCAATTCACCGCTTTCGGCTTCCTTGGCTCCAATCACCGCCAAAACAGGAATCTTCATCTGTTCGCCGTTGCGGATCAGCTTGCCGAGGCGGTCGCCGGAGCCATCCACCGTGGCGCGCACCCCGGCTGCTTTCAGCTGCTCGGCCACATCGCGGGCGTAGGGCAGCACCTCATCGGTGACGGGGAGCAATCGGATCTGTTCCGGTGCCAACCAGAAGGGGAAGTCGCCGGCGTAGTTCTCGGTCATGATCCCGAAGAAGCGCTCCAGCGAGCCGAAGATGGCGCGGTGGATCATGATCGGCCGTTGGCGGCTGCCATCGGCAGCCACATACTCCAGATCGAACCGCTCGGGCAGGTTGAAATCCAGCTGGATCGTGGAGCACTGCCACATCCGGCCGATGGCATCTTCGATCTTGAGGTCGATCTTGGGGCCATAGAACGCACCGCCCCCCTCATCGATTTTGTAGGCCCAGCCTTTGCGCTCGAGCGCCTCCACCAGCCCCTTAGTGGCCAGGTCCCAGACGGCGTCATCGCCGATTGATTTGTCGGGCCGGGTGGAGAGATTGATTTCGTAGGTCTTGAAATCAAAGGTGCTCAGGATCGTCTCGGTGAGGTTGAGCACCCGCAGGATTTCATCGCCGATTTGATCCGGCAGGCAAAACACATGGGCGTCGTCTTGGGTGAAGCCCCGGACCCGCATCAGGCCATGCATTACCCCTGGGCGCTCGTAGCGGTACACCGTGCCCAATTCAGCCCAGCGGATCGGGAGCTCGCGATAGCTGCGCAGGGTGCTGGCATAGGTGAGCACATGGAACGGGCAGTTCATCGGCTTGAGCTGGTACTCCCGCTCATCCACCTGCATCGGGCCGAACATGCTCTCGGCGTAGAAGTCGAGGTGGCCGGAGGTCTTCCAGAGGCTGATGTCTGCGACGTGGGGGGTGTAGAGCAGCTCGTAACCGGCGGCGAAGTGGGCCTGGCGCCAGAAATCTTCGATCAGCAGCCGCATGCGGGCGCCGCGTGGATGCCAGAAGACAAGGCCAGCGCCGGCTTCATCCTCGATCGAAAACAGGTCGAGATCGGTGCCAAGCCGCCGGTGGTCGCGGCGCAGGGCTTCCTCCTTGCGGCGTTTGTATTCCGCCAATTGCTCGGGGGTTTCCCAGGCGGTGCCATAGATGCGCTGCAGCTGGGCCTTGGTTTCATCGCCACGCCAGTAGGCGCCGGCCACGCTTTCCAGCTCAAAGGCCTTGGCATTGAGCTCGCTGGTATTGGCCACGTGGGGGCCTGCGCAGAGGTCCCACCACTCCTCGCCGAGGGTGTAGAGGCTGATCGGTTCGGTGATTCCCGCCAGAATTTCCAGCTTGTAGGGCTCGTTTTGGCCCTGGATCCGCTTCTCCGCCTCGGCGCGGCTCACCTCCAGGCGCTCAAGCGGCAGCTTTTTGTTGATGATCTTGACCATCTCCTTCTTGATGGCCTTGAGGTCGGCCTCGGAGAAGGGATCGGGGCTGTCGAAGTCGTAGTAGAAGCCGTTTTCGGTCCAGGGGCCGATCGTCACCTGGGCCTTGGGAAACAGGCGCTGCACCGCCATGGCCATCACATGGCTCATCGAGTGGCGGATTTTGAGCAGTTGCTCGCTCTCGCTGGTTTTGGGTAGGGCGATCGGTGCCGGCTCGGACAGGGTGGCAGGCGCGGACACGGATCGCTGACGGGCAAGGGCGAAGGGGGATCCTACGCAGGCTCCTTCTGGGGCCCGAGAGCTAGGCGCCGCGGGCTGACTGGCGGCTGCGCTCCAGTGCGGCGGCGTAGAAGCTCACCAGCTCCTGGCGGCTTTTCACGGGTTGGCCGTAGTGACTGGCGCCGGTCCCGTTGGGGATCGAGGCCCATTCGCGGGCCAGGGCGTTCAACACCGCCGGGCCGAGGCCCTCACGATCGGCTTGGCCCAGAACCCCGCGGCGATCAATCAGATAGAGGGCTGCCATGTCTTGGCTGCGGGCGCCAAAATCCTTGAGCTTCAGTCGTTTGGAAGCCGCTCTCCAGGTGCTGGGGAGGAATTGGTAGGCCCCCGCGGCTGCGCTGGTGTAGCGGCCATGCACGGTGTGTTCGGGGTGCCGGAGCAGGCTGTTACACAACGTGCCTCCATAGATCACGCGATAGCCCTCGGCCCGTCCCCCTTTCCAGGTGCCCTCGGCAAAGCGAATGGTGTCGAGCAGGGCGCGCCGTTGGGGTGTGATGGCGTAGGGGCCTGGGGGTTGCTCAGGGTTGGCGGTGCTGAGGCTGGTGGCGTGAGCGGTGTTGGCCAAGGCTCCCCAAGGGCGTGGGGACAGCAGCGGAAGGGCCAACAGCAGCAGGGCCCCGCAAAGGGGGGCTGAGCTCAGCAGGGTTTTTGCGCAGGGCTGGGGCTCCAGCAATCCCTTCGGCCTGGGCTGGGAAATCGACAGGGGCTCTTGACGCGAATGCCCTGAC
>JBEDHM010000015.1:0-13661 GCA_041174105.1 Cyanobacteriota bacterium
GCTCGGCAGCGGCCTGATCCACCGCGGTGTTGAGGGCCACGATGCCGCCAAAGGCGGACACCCGATCCGCATCCAGGGCCCGCTGCAGGGCATCGGCCGTGCCTGAACCGGTGGCCACCCCGCAAGGATTGGTGTGCTTCACCACCACAGCGGCCGGCTGGGCAGCAGCTCCATAGCCAAACTCCCGCACGGTGGCGAGGGCCGCTTCTAAATCAATCAGGTTGTTGTAGCTGAGCTCCTTGCCCTGCAACTGCTGGGCCGCCCCCCAGCCCGCCGCTGGCTGGCTGTGCCAGGTGGCCGGCTGGTGAGGGTTCTCGCCGTAGCGAAGCGACTGCCTGGCCGGCACCTCCAGCACCAAAGGCCCAGGCAACGGCGCCCCTGTTTCTTGGGCTGGCGTCACAGCCGCTGCAAGGCGATCGGCCAACCAGCCACTGATGGCGCTGTCGTAGGCCGCCGTGTGCTGGAAAGCCTCCAAAGCCAGCTGCTGCCGCAACTCCCGGGTGAGCGCAGCAGAGGCGAGGGCCTCCAGGAAGGCCGGATATTGGCTCGGGCTCGTCAGCACAGCCACATCGGCATGGTTTTTGGCGGCGGCGCGCACCATGGCCGGACCGCCGATGTCGATGTTTTCAATGGCGGTCTCAAAGTCCACGGCGGGGTTGGCCACCGTTGCCTGGAAGGGATAGAGGTTCACCACCACCACGTCGATGGCATCGATGCCCTGGGCCGCCAAATCGGCCTGGTGGGAGGGCTCGCTGCGCTTGGCCAGGATGCCGCCGTGGATGCGGGGATGGAGCGTTTTCACCCGGCCACCCAGGATTTCCGGGGCACCGGTGTGCTCGGCCACCTTGGTCACGGAAAGCCCTGCGGCCTGCAACGCCGCGGCCGTGCCCCCACTGGAAATCAACCGGTAGCCAGCCGCCAGCAGGCCCTGGGCCAAGGGCACCAACCCCTCCTTATTGGACACACTGAGAAGGGCCGTGGGCGCCATGGCTGCAGCTGGACGGGATCAACGGCCAACCTAAACAGGGGCGGTTTGGGTGCCAATTTGAGAGGCAGCACGCGATGCCCTGAGCCCATGACCCCTACCGCGCCCCGCACCCCCGATCCAGCGCCATCCAATGCCCTACGCCTGGGGCAACCGGGGGCCGACCGGCGCCTGGTTCTGCTTCATGGCTGGGGCGCCGATGCCCACGACCTACTCGAGCTGGGGCCACTCCTGGTGGGAGGCGATGTGGAGGTGGTGGCCCTGCAGGCGCCCGGGGCCCATCCGGCTGGTATGGGCCGCCAGTGGTACGACCTGCAACAAGCCAACTGGCCCGAGCTACCGGGGGCCCGCTCCGCCCTGCGGCTGCGTTTGGAAGAGCTCGGCAATGAACTGCCCCTGCGCCAGACCATTCTGCTGGGCTTTTCCCAAGGGGCCGCCATGGCCATCGATGTGGCTACCGGCGAGCAGGGCTTGGACCTCGCAGGCCTGGTGGGCTGCAGCGGCTATCCACACCCCAGCTGGACTCCCCAGAGCCTCTTCAAAACAAAAGTCCTGCTCACCCATGGCGAACAGGACCCTGTGGTGCCCTTCGGGGCCAGTGAAGCCTTACGCGATCAACTCGAGGCCGCTGGCCATGGGGTGGAACTGCTGGGCTTTTCAGGTGGTCACACCATTGATGAACACCTGTTTCCAGCGATCCGCGCCTTCATCGACCAGCAGTGGCGCTGAGCAAACCTGAACCTCTGGGAGGCAGGCCTGGATCTCAAACGAAGGCGTATTCGTATTCCTCCATTTCCTCCCAATCATCGGCAGCCAACGCTTCGATGCCTTCGAAGAGAACGTCTTCGCCGATGCGATCGACGATCAGACGCAAGGAGGGGAACAGGAAGTGATTTTCCTCGGCGTACTGGGCGCTAAACAGACCCTTCTCGCCCCAGAAGAAGCGATCGGTGGTGTGCTCATTACGGCGCACATTGAGGATGGCAGGGGCCACCAACGCTTCTTCCGCAATGAAGCGGCGAGCAGCGGTCACAGGCTTGTGCGAACCGGTTTCCAGATTGAAGGTGGGCACATGGGCCAAAACCCGTTGCCCCGCCAGCCGACGGCGGCTAATCCGCTTGCGCTTCTTAGACATGGAACTGCTCCCGAGGGGGAGAAATGAGTGGGGGACGAGAAAGCATCAGGGGGGAGACGGTCTTGGGCCGCGTAAGCCCTTGGAGCCATGCCCCGGGACCACACGCAGAGACCGTGACTCAGCCAGCCCAGGGACCTCGGGGCACAAAGATGCACCGGACCCCTACGGGCGACGCCCAACCATCTGTCGTCCTTGAGGGTCAGCAGGCCTTGGGAGGTCAGCGACGCTGCAATCCGCCCATTCGGATTGCGAGAACAGCGAGAGGAGTGGTCGGCGGAGAACTGATCTGCCTCTGCTGTAGCCTCGAAACACCAAACGTGCAACGGGGCCGTCACGACTGAGTGACCTGCAGCCCGCTCGCGGACCGCGAAGTATTGGTCGATACCGCCCATCTTAAGACTTTTTTCCGGATTTCTCACAGAATCGGGAAATCTTTTTTTCGCCGTCCCCGCTGAGCGCGACAGATGCAAGTCTCCACGCGCTTTTTAAGCCTGCTGCATTTCCAGCTCGCCCAGTTCGCCGACCGCTCCGATGTGCGTTCCCTGGTGGTCTACGTGACCCAACCAGACGCAGGCGACGCCCCCACACTGGTGCCGATTGGCCAGTGGCCCAGGGATGGCCGGGCCTTGCCCACCGTGGAGGCCGGTAGTTCGCTGCGGATGCCCGCTGAACAACGCCGCTGGCTCCCCCTGCGCCACCAGGACGTGTTGCTGGGGGCGCTGCAAGTGGAAGCCCACACCGTTCCCTGGCCCGAACCGCTCAACCAGCGGCTCCAGGCCGTTGCCTTCTGTCTCACCGAAGCCCTTTGCCTCGATCTCGAACAACAACGCCTGGCTGAGCGCCTTCGCGTCCAAAACGAACAGCTCGCCGTGGTGGTGCACCAGCTGCGCAATCCCCTGGCCGCCCTGCGCACCTTTGGCCAGTTGCTGCTGCGCAGGCTGGAAACCGACAGCCCCAACCGGCCCCTGGTGGAAGGGCTACTGGCCGAAGAACGTCAGCTCAATCGCTACGTCGATGCCATCAGCCAGCTCGACCCGGGCGAGGTGCTCCCCGCCCCTGTCAAGGGCAGCCAACCCCTGTTGCTACCTCCGGTCTTGAGTGGGCCTGACGGCCAACCCCTCACCACCCTGCTGGAGCCCTTGCTGCAACGGGCCGCCGCCACGGCCTCCCTGCAACGGCGGTCCTGGCATCCCCCTGAACACATGCCCCAATGGCGAGGTGACAGCGGCGCCGTGGCAGAAATCCTGGCCAATTTGCTGGAAAACGCCTTTCGCTACAGCCCGCCCGGCACACCCCTGGGGCTGCACTGCCACCCCGAAGGCGACGGCGGCTGGCAGCTCACGGTCTGGGATGGGGGGCCGGCCATCGGCCCCCACGAGCGCGAGGCGATCTTTGAGCCGGGTGTGCGGGGTGAGGCGAGCCAAAGCCTGCCCGGCACGGGGTTGGGGCTGGCCCTGGCCCGCGAGCTGGCCGAAGGGATGGGCGGCGAGCTCACCCTGGTGCAGCCCCCATCACGCATCGCTGCGGATCTCCCAAACCAGGGGAATGCCTTTCGGCTCAGCGTGCCGCCTGCAGCAGCACGCCCATAAGCAGCAGCGCCAGGGCGTCGCTCCATTCAACGCAGGCGCCGTAGGTGTCACCGCTATGGCCGCCGAGGCGGCGGCCCAACCACAGGGGCACCAGCACCGCTGGCACCACCCCCAGCCCACCAGCCGCGGCCAGCCAGCGCAGCGACCCTCCAGAACCGAGCGAGCCCATCAGCAGCAGCCCCAGGCCAACCAAGGCCGGCACCACCTCGCGCAGCCATCCTTGCCAGTGCTGGCGGTGAAAGCCGGCCGTCCCGTCGGGGCGCAAATAGGGGAAAACCTCAAGCGCCACCAGCGGCGACACCCGACCCCAAAACGCTGCCCACATCAGAGCCGCCGGGGCTGCGCCCGCCAAACACACCAGGGCCGCCCCCCGCAGCAGCAGCAGCAGGACCAGGGCCTGCACCCCTGACGCCCCAACCCGGCTGTCCTCCATCGCCTCCAGGGCCCGCGGCCCAGCCCCCAAGCCATCGGCCGTATCCATGGCGCCATCGAGGTGCAATCCGCCGGTGAGCAGCACGCCCAGGGCCAACACCAGGGCCACCTGGGCCATCAGGGGCATCCACCCGGCCGTCAGAGACCAGAACAGAGCCTGCAATCCACCCAGCACCAGGCCCACCAGGGGCGCAAAACGGGCAATGCGCTCAAACCGGGGGGTGATCCCGGGCCAGGGCGGCAGCACCGAATAGAAGACCCAGGCGCCGGCCCAATCCCGCAACCAGGTGGGGCTCGAACGCTGCCTGGGACCTGCTGGGCTGGATGGCATGGGCTGAAGCATGGCCCCCTGGGCAAAGCGAAACAAGGCGCGGCCTAGCGTCGATGCAGCACCCAAGGGGCGCAATCGCTTTCTCATTCGACATCACCGCCCGCTGCAGCCGCACACGGGCCCGCTGCGGTTGCTTTCACACGCCCCATGGCCCGGTCACCACGCCGCGGTTCATGCCGGTGGGCACCTTGGCCACCGTGAAGGGCGTGACCGCCAGCCAGCTGGCCGATACGGGCGCCGAAATGGTGCTCGCCAACACCTACCACCTGCACCTGCAGCCCGGGGAGGGGATCGTGGCCGATGCCGGCGGCCTGCATCGCTTCATGGGCTGGAGCGGACCCCTACTCACCGATTCGGGCGGCTTCCAGGTGTTCAGCCTGGGCGACATCAACACGATCGACGACCACGGGGTGGTGTTCCGCTCACCCCGGGATGGGGCCCGCATCGAACTCACCCCCGAGCGCTCGATGCAGATCCAGATGACCCTGGGGGCGGATGTGGCCATGGCCTTCGACCAATGCCCTCCCTACCCCGCCAGCGAAGCCGATGTGGCCGCTGCCTGCCGCCGCACCCATAGCTGGCTGGAGCGCTGCATCGCCAGCCACACCAAAGCTGATCAGGCCCTGTTTGGCATCGTGCAGGGCGGCTGTTTCCCCCATCTGCGCCAGGAATCGGCCCGGGTGGTGGCCTCGATGGGCCTCCCCGGCATTGCCGTTGGGGGCGTGAGTGTGGGGGAACCCGCTGAAGAGATGCACCGGATTGTGCGCCAGGTGGGCCCCCTGTTGCCGGAGGAGAAACCCCACTACCTGATGGGGGTGGGCACGTTGCGGGAAATGGCCATTGCGGTGGCCAATGGCTTTGACCTGTTCGATTGCGTCATCCCCACACGGCTGGGCCGTCATGGGGCCGCGCTCGTGGGCGGAGAACGCTGGAACCTCAAGAACGCCTGCTTCCGCCACGACCACACCCCGATGGATGCCAGCTGTCCCTGCCCGGCCTGCCGCCTGCACACCAGGGCCTATCTGCACCACCTGATCAAGAGCAACGAACTGCTCGGCAAGATCCTGCTCAGCCTGCACAACCTGCACCAATTGGTGCGCTTCAGCAGCGCCATGGGCCAGGCGATTCGCGACGGTTGTTTTGCGGAGGATTTCGCTCCGTGGGAAGCCGACTCCCCTGCCGCCCACACGTGGTAGCGTCCGGCTCGAGATCAGCGAATTCTGGGATGGCCTCCTACGCCCTGCAGACCCTGGCCCAGCTGCCTGAGGCCTACCAAGCTTTTGGTCCCCTGGTCGACATCCTGCCGATCATCCCCCTGTTCTTCCTGCTACTGGCCTTTGTGTGGCAGGCCTCCGTCGGTTTCCGCTGAGCGCTGCGTCCCTCTAGGAGCCCTGGCGCTGCTGCAGCACGGCCCAAGCAAACCGGGGCAGCGACAGCATCCGCCGCCAACGGCTCGGCTCCTGCACCAACCGGTACAACCATTCAATTTGGAGAGCTCCCATCCAACTGGGGGCTCTTTTTTTGCTGCCGGCCCACACATCAAAACTGCCCCCCACGCCCAGCCACAGGCCGCCGCGGCGCCCTGGCAGACGCTGAATCCAGGTCTCCTGGCGCGGCACCCCCAGGGCCGCCAGGACCAAATCGGGCTTGGCGGCCACCAGTTGCTGCTCCAAGCCAGGCCAGGCCTCCTTGGGCTGGTAGCCATGGGCCGTGAACACCAGGGTCAGGCCCGGTAACTGCTGCCGCAGCCGCGCCGTGAGCTGGGCCATCACCGCGGGCGACGCCCCCACCAGGGCAACCCGCCACTGGTGACCGGCCGCATGCTCCAGCAACTCCCGGGCCAGCTCAATGCCGGGGCTGCGGCGCACGCGATGGCCCTGGCGGCCGAGGGCCCACACCACGCCGGCGCCATCGGGAATCACCAGCTGGGCGCCCTCAATAGCCGCACCAAGAGATGGATCGGCTTTGGCGGCCATCGTCATCTCAGCGTTAAGGGTCACGATCTGGCCGCCGCCGCGGTGCTGCAGGGCCAGGGCCTCCTCAAACACATCACCGCAGACGTGCACCGGCACCCCCAACACCCGCGTGCGAAGCGGTTCTGTTGCCATTGCTGCCATGGGGGGGTCTGCTGCGGGAGAGAATCTATGGCTGGCTTCAGCCGCGATGGGATGACGCGCTTCGACATGGCTTCACCTGCCGCCTCCAGCAGCGCCAGCGATGCCTCCGACGCCTGGACGGTGCTCACGGAGATCGACAGCCAGATCGAAGCGGTGGTGCTGGCCCGTCAGCACCCGATCACCGGACTGCTACCCGCCAGTACGGCCAACACCGTGCATGGCAACTACGGCGATGCCTGGGTGCGCGACTGCGTGTATTCGATCCAGTGCGTCTGGGGGCTGGCCCTGGCCCACAAGCGCCTGCGGGGCCACAACCGGCGCGTGTTCGAGCTCGAACAACGGGTGCTGCAGCTGATGCGGGGCCTGCTCAACGCGATGCTGCGCCAAGCCCCGAAGGTGGAGCGCTTCAAGCAAAGCCTCGATCGCTTCGATGCGATCCACGCCAAGTTCGACACCCCCAGCGGCGATCCCGTGGTCGCCGATGACGGCTGGGGCCATTTGCAACTCGATGCCACGGCGCTGTTTCTTCTGCAGCTGGCCCAGCTCACCCGCTCGGGCCTGGTGGTGATCCAAAGCCAGCACGAGCGTGACTTCGTGCAAAACCTCGTCTACTACGTGGCCCGGGCCTATCGGGTGGCCGATTACGGCATCTGGGAGCGGGGCGACAAGGGCAACCACGGCCTGCCTGAGCGCAACGCCAGTTCGATCGGCATGGTGAAAGCCGCCCTCGAAGCCCTCGACGGGCTTGATCTCTATGGGCCCCATGGCGACGGCAGCTGCTGCCTGGTGATCCCCCACGACGCGATCGTGCGGCTGCGGCGGGCCCTACAAAGCCTGCTGCCGCGCGAATCGGCCAGCAAAGAGGTGGATAGCGCCTGCCTCTCGGTGATTGGCTACCCAGCCTGGGCGGTGGAAGACCCCCAACTGGCCGAGCGCACCCGGCGCAAGATCCGAGCCGACCTCGGCGGGGCCTACGGCTACAAGCGCTTTCGGCGCGATGGCCACCAAACCGTGGTGGAGGACCACACCCGGTTGCATTACGAGCGGGAAGAACTGGCGGCCTTTGAGCACATCGAATGCGAATGGCCCCTGTTTTGGGCCTACGAACTGATCACGGCCTGCTGTGAAGAGCGCTGGGATGAGGCCCGCCAATGGCGCCAGAAACTCACCACGGTGAGCGTGCGGGCGGGCGGGGTCTCCCTGCTGCCTGAGCTCTATCTGGTGCCCGAAGGCTCCATCCCGGCCGAGCGGCGCCAGCCAGGCAGCCAGCCCCGCCAGGCCAACCCCAACGTGCCCCTGCTCTGGACCCAGAGCCTCACCTGGCTGGCGGATCTGCTGCTGCAGGGCCTGATCACGCCAGATGATCTCGATCCCACTGGCCGCAGACTGCCCAAGCCGCTGGGGGCCGAGCAGGTGCTGGTGGCCTTGGTGCCTGCCAACGGCGCGATCGCCGAGACGCTCCACCAAGCGGGGCTGCCGTTGGCCAGCGACGGCCTCGAAGGACAACCCGACGGGCAACCAGCCATCACGATTGGCAGCTCCAAACAACTGGCCCAGCGCATGGCCCAGGTGGGGGCCAATGGCCGGCTTGGCCTCACGGGCCATCCCTCCGTGCGGATGGAAACCATGGCCACGGCGCGGCTCTATCGGCGTGAGGGTCCGGAGGGCTCTGAGCGGCTGGCCTTTTTGCCAGCTGTGCTGGAGGAGGGCACCTTCTATCTGGCCGATGATCCGGTGCAACTGGTGGATGCGGTGGCCGCGGAATTGCGGCTACTGCAGCGCCATTGGCGCGGCCCCGGGGCCCCACTGCTGCTGATCCCCGTGGCGGAGGCTCCCTTCCGGGCCAATCCCCAAGCCTTCGTGGAGCTAGGTCAGCAGCTGAAGGGCGGACTGATGGAGGGGGTGGCCGTGCAATTGGCCCCCTTGGCAGCCTTGATCGATCAGGCCTGCTGGATTGATCTGCCCCTGCAGGCCACCGCCGACGTGGATGCCCCCCTGCCGAGCTGCACTCCCCTGCAGGCGAGCACCAGCCAGTTACCGCTCTCGGCCGCTGAAGAGCAAGAGCTGGAGCGCCACGACATCACCATTGGCGAACTGGCTGATCGGCTGTGGTGCAGCACCTCCCTCGAGGAGCAAAGCGAAGTGCTGGAGCAATTGGTGCGCCGCCTGGGCCTGCAGGCCCAGCTCCAGGGGCCCCAAACCAGTGCCCCGGTGAGGATCCAAGACCTGCTCGAAGAGGTCTACCGGCGAGCCCTCACGGCCGCGGATTGGGATGTGGTGCGCCGGGTGGCCGGGTCGCTGCAGCTGGTGCACCCCCAGCTGGAAGACGCCCTCACCGATCTGCTGGTGCGCCAAAAGCACGTGGTGGTGGGCCGCAACTACACCAACGACTCCCTGATCACCGAACCCCAGGGCAGCGGGGCGATTGCCGCGATGATCCGCCAGTTCAGTGGTGAAGACGGCCGGGAATGGATGCTGCAACAGGAGGTGCTGTTGGCGCTCGATGGCATGGCCCGCCACGAACCAGCCCTCCTCAGCGGCAGCCTCACCCTCCAATTGGGCCAGCTGCTGCTGCTGCTGACCAGTGAATTGGCTGCGGAGGCCGACCTCTCCCCCATCGATGCCTTTGAGGCCCTCTGCGGCCAGCCGCCCCATGCCATTCGCCGCCGGCTGCGCAGTGTGCTGGCGGATGTGGAGCATGCCCGGGCCGCCCTCCAGCGCAAGGAACAACTGCACCTGCGCGGCCGGGTGAAGTGGCAGGTGCCTGATCCCCTCGAGGATCTCCCCCAAGGGGGCTGCTGGCTACAGCACCGGATGCGCCTCGGCGCCCTCGGCCGGGTACCCCGCGATTTCTATCCCGGCATTTGGGATTTGCTCCACCATTGCCGCGGCCTGGTGATTGGCGACAAGCTCGAAAAACGCAACCGCCTGGCCAGCGCCCCCTTACTCAGTGAAAAAACACCAGGGGAGCGCAATTTCGCCGCCTTGGTAGAGCACCTGCTCAGCAAAATCGAGGCATCGGAATATCGCCAGCTCTGCACCGAAACCCTGGTGACGCTGATGGCCTTTTTTGGCGCCAATCCCCAGGTGAGCTTCGACGACGACCTTGCCCTCGACGTGGTGATTGGCCACGCCGTGCGGGTGGGCTGGCAAGGCGAACACCCCGCCATTGCCGAAGCGGATTACAGCCAGCACAAGGCGGAGGCCTGGGATCTCTTTTACCGCTCCTCGCCAGCCAAGTGCCGGCAGTGGCAACTGGAAGCCCTCAAGCAGCTCACGGCAACCTGACGGCCTAGATCGGCTCCTCCAAGCTCATGCTCAGGCTGGGCTGTTCTACACACTGTTCGATCAAGTCGGCCAGCATCAGGGCCCGAGAGGCCTGCAGGCCATCCACGGCGGGCTTCTCAGCCCCACGCACGCACTGGAGAAAGTGCTCGAGCTCGGCATAGAGCGGCTCGATCGAGGTGGTGCTCACCTCCTCAATTACCCCGTCGGAGCGATAGACGAGTTCGCCATGGTCGGCACTCACCGATTCGTGGGCGCGGCGGTGGATGTGCAGCGTGCGGTTGAGGAAATCGGTTTCCACCAGGCTGCTGCGGCAATGGGCGCTAAGGCTGCGGATCTTGCGGTGGGCCATCTTGCTGGCGGTGAGGCTGGCTACCACGCCATTGGCAAAGCCCAAGGTGGCATTCACGTAATCAATCGGCCCCTCAGCGCTCCGGCCGCCGGCGGCGGCCAGGCGCACCACGGGCGCACCGGCCAGCTCCAGCACCAAGTCGATGTCGTGGATCATCAGATCCAGCACCACCGACACATCATTGGCCCGATCGGGGTTGGGGCTGTGGCGGCGAGCTTCCAGCACCACCACTTCCTCGTTGGCCGTGACCTTCACCAATTCCCGGAAGGCGGGGTTGAAGCGCTCGATGTGGCCCACCTGCAGCAGACGGCCGGCCTGATCAGCGGCGCGAATCAAATCGGCCGCTTCCTCCTGGCTGGCGGCGATGGGTTTTTCGATCAGCACATGCACCCCAGCCTCCAAACAGGCCAGGCCCACCCGGTGATGCAACAGCGTGGGCACGGCAATGCACACCGCATCCACGTGGGAGAGCATCTCGCCGTAGGACGCGAACCAGCGGCAGCCAAATTGCTGGGTGGCCAGGGTGCCGCGGGTCTGGTCGGGATCGGCTACCCCCACCAATTCCGCATCCTTGATCAGGCTCAGCACCCGGGCGTGGTGCCAGCCCATATTGCCGATGCCGATGACACCCACGCGCACAGGGTTCATGGCCAGGGCACTCAGATGGCCGCCATTATCGACGATGGGGCCCCCATCAGCTGGTGGGCTCCGAATCCACCGGCTCATCAGGGCGGCGCTCACTGTCGACCCGGTCGATGGCGACGCGCTCGATGCGGGGGCCATCCATCGCCAGCACGCGGTACTGGTAACCCTTCCAGCGCAAGCCTTCTCCCGGAGCTGGGATGTGCTGCAAACGCTCGAGCACAAACCCCGCCAGAGTGTGGTGCCCATCGGCCTCGGGCAACTGCAAGCCCAACTGGCGGTTGAGCTCAAAAATCTCCAAATCCCCCGCCACCGACCAGCTCCCTTCCGCCAGGGCCTGGAGATCCTCCGCCGCCTCCAGGGGGTTGTCGTCGTCTCCGACAATTTCACTGGTGAGGTCGGCCACGGTCACCAAGCCCTCGGTGCCGCCGTGCTCATCCACCACCACCAGCAGCGGTTGACCGCTGCGGATCAGGGGCAGCAAGTCGGCCAGGGGGGTGCTCTCCTGCACCAGGGCCACCGGGGTGACATAGGGCGCCAAGGGGGTGTCGCTCTGCAGCTGGCCGCGGGCGATCGGATCGGCCAGACGCCGCAAATCCAGCACGCCGCGCACGTCGTCCAGGGAGTTGCCAATCACGGGGAAGCGGGCGTGGGCGGTGTCGTGCACCTCGCGCATCATCTCGGCGAAGGTCACCTCCACCGGCAGGGTGACCATGCCGGAACGGGGCACCATCACCTCCCGCACCAAGGTGTCGCGCAGCGAAAACACCCCTTCCAGGATGTTGCGCTCATCGGGCATCAAGCCGGTGACGCTGCCCGTTTCGATCAGGGTTTCCAATTCGCCGGCCGACAGCACCGGCACCAATTCATCCCAATTGCGGGGCAGGCCCAGCAACAGCAGCAGCACCGCCGCGATGCGCTCTATCAGCGACAGCAACGGCGCCAGGGTGCGGCTCACGGCATCGAGCAGCGGGGCCAGCCGCAGGGCCGAGGCCTCCGGGCGGTGCAGCACCCAAGCTTTGGGCACCAGTCCCCCCAGCAGGGTGGCCAGCAGCACCAGGCCCAGAAACACGCCAGCATCCAGCCATCCCTGGGGCACCGCCGCAAGCGCGCTGGAACCCTGCAGGGCCAGGCCCCATTGCTCGGCCAGGCCACGGCCTGCCCAGCCAAGGGCCACCAGGGCCAGGGCGGCCCCCAACTGGGTGGCCACCAGCACGCGCCGCAGCCGGAACTGCAACTTGGCGACCGCGTGGGCACCGGGTTCACCGGCCTCCTCCAGCTGCCGGACCCGGGTGGGACGCAGCCGAATCAGGGCAAATTCACCCGCCGAAAAAAAGGCCAGCAGGGCCAGCAGCACGGCCAGGGCCAGAAGGGGAATCACAGCAAAACCAAAGTGGGGGTCGCGAGGATCGAACTCGCCTAAGGCGAATTATGAGTTCGCTGCATTCACCAGATTGCTAGACCCCCCTAGCGAGCCCGTGTCTACCACAGGCCTCGCACCGGTGCACGAAAGCTGGCACTGCCGTCATTCCAGGCTCCGGAGCGCTGGGTGGTGCCCCCTGAAGCCAGGCTGGCGCCAAAGCCGTTGCCCACATCCGCCGTGCGCCAAGGGAGCGGATCACTTTGCTGCTCCAGCAGCACCTGGTAGGTGTTCTGCAGGGCGGTGCCATCCCACACGATGGTCTGGTCGGGGAAGCCGAAGCCCATCACCCGGCTACCGGCACCAGAGCCACTGCCACCACCCAGGGAAATCCCCAACAGATCGGTGAGCTGGTGGGTGATGTCAACGCCGGGGGCAAAGGGGGCGGTGTAAGTGAAAAACCGCTGCTCCACCACCTGAGGGGTGCTCACCACCACCCCACAACGGGTGACATCCACGGGCTTGGCGCCAGCAGGAGCCTCGAGCGTGGTGGTGCAAACCACCGGACCCGCCCAGGCAGGAGCCAACCAGGCCATCGGCAGCAACGCGGCCACGGCCCCCAGGCCCCAAGCCGCAGAAGGGTTACCAGGTGTCTGGTGGGCGTGCGTCTGCGCCATCGATCGGGCCGAGCTGGACGCAAACTAGGCAAGATCCTGCAACCGCACCAGTGGTGTCTCCGTTGTCTCTGCCAGCAACTCCAGCCGCCATGCGGGACCAGCTGCTGCCCTTGCTGGCCACCAAGGCCTACCGGCATGGCCAGTTCACCCTGGCCTCCGGTCGCACCAGTGATCACTACGTCAACTGCAAGCCGGTGAGCCTCAGCGGTGAGGGCCTGGCCCTGTTGGGGGCTCTGATGTTGGCTGAGGTGGAGGAGCAGGCCGTGGCCGTAGCAGGCCTCACCCTGGGGGCCGATCCCCTGGTGAGCGCGGTGGCCCTGCAGGCGGCCCTGGGCGGCCGCAGCCTCGATGCCCTGATCGTGCGCAAGGAGGCCAAAGGCCATGGCACGGGGGCCTGGCTGGAGGGCCCGCTGCCGGCAGCGGGGAGCCGCATCACCGTGCTGGAAGACGTCGTCACCACGGGCGGTTCGTCGCTCAAGGCGGTGCATCAGCTGCGGGAAGCCGGCTACCAGGTGGAGCGGGTGGTGACGATCGTGGATCGCCAGGAGGGCGGCCTTGAAGCAATGACAGCCGCCGGCCTGGAGCTGCGCAGTCTGTTTTTGCTGGAGGAGGTTGCCGCCAAGGCCGCTGCTGCCGCTGCCTCAACCGCCGCCCCATGACCACCGCCTGGAGCTGGCAACCCGATGCCGCTGGCCGCATCGAGCAACCTGTGGGCCTGCTGCGGCTCGATGGGGCCGGCACACGCCGCTTTTTGCA
>JBEDHM010000016.1:0-3352 GCA_041174105.1 Cyanobacteriota bacterium
CCCAGCATCCTTCGGGGTTCCTGGGATGGTCCACCCCCAACCAGCTGACCAAGCCGATGAAGTTCACGGTCGCCGACCTGCTCGACCAGCTTCCTGCCGATGAAGCCCTGCCCCTTGCCAAGCTTGAAAAGGCCCTTGGCCTGAGTCAAAGCAGCGACAAGCACCAGCTGCGCATCGGGCTCGATGGCCTGATCAAGCTGGGCGTGCTGGTGGAAGGCGAGGACGGCCTCAAGCGGCGCGATGACCCGGAGCTGATCGCGGCCAGGTTGCGTTGCTCCAGCAAAGGGTTTTGTTTTGCCCTGCGCGAAGACGGCGGCGAAGACATCTACATCCGCGACCACCAGCTCAACCACGCCTGGAATGGCGATCGGGTGCTGGTGAAAGTGACCCGCGAAGGGGGCCGCCGCCGCTCGCCAGAAGGGGGCGTGCAATGCATTCTCGAGCGCCGCACCGCCTCGCTGCTGGCCCAGGTGGATCAGCAGGATGCGCGACTGGTGGCCACCCCGCTGGACGACCGGCTTCTCACCACCATTGAACTGCCGGAAAGCGATGCCACCCATCTCGATCCCGAGCAGGCCTCGGTGGTGGAGGTGCACCTCGATCGCTACCCGGTGGGGCAGTTCGCCCCCCAGGGGCATGTGGCGCGCCGGCTACCGGTGAACGGTGGCGAGGCCGCCGATCTGGATCTGCTGCTCACCAAGCACCACCTGCACGAGCGCCCCGCCGCCCCCCGGGCCACCCTCAAGGCCCTGGCTGCCAAAGAGCGCACAGACCTCACCGCCCAGCAGGTGCTGCTCCCCCAGAGCTGGAACGGCAAGGACACCCCGGGCCTCGCTGGGCTGGCCCTTGAACAACGCGAGGGCGGTTGGACCCTCTGGCTGCATAGCCCTGCGGTGGCTGAGCGGCTGGGGATGGGATCCAACCTCGATCTCTGGCTGCGGGATCAGGCGGAAGCCCTCTGCGTGGGTCGCCAGTGGTTGCCCCTGCTGCCAGCAGCCCTGGCCAAGGCAGCGGCTTTCAAACCCGGGGAAGCCCAAGCGGCCCTCTCGGTGGCGCTGGAGATCTCCGAAGACGGATCCCTGGAGCACTACCGCTTCTACCGAAGTCAGATCAAACCCGTGGCGGTGGTCGATGCCAATGCCACGGTTGCCCTGGCCGAACGCAAACCCAAGAGCCGGACGCTGCCCGCAGCCCTCAAGGGCCTCAAGGACCAGCTGCCCCTGCTCGAGAACCTGATCGCGGTGAGCGCGCTGCTGCAACAACGGCGCTTGGCGGCGGGCTCGATTGATCTGGCCCTGGGCCATCCGGCCCTTGAGAGCCTGGGGGATTTGGCGGTGCCAGGTCCTGATAGCCCCCTACAGGGCTGGTTTGTGCAACTGCCGAGCCACCACCCGATGGCCCTGTTGCGGGAAGCCGCGCTGCTGGCGGATCGGGCCCTGGGCCAACACCTCTCGGCCCTGCAACTGCCCGCGCTCTTTGCGGCCAACCCCGCGGCCGATCCCAGCGACCTCAACGATGTGGCCAAGGCAGCCCTGGCCCTGGAGATCCCCCTGGAACTGAGCGAGGAGGGCGATGCCAATGCCGCCGAACTCGCCACCGCCTTCGCCGCCACCGACCGGTGCCGCGCCCTGCAGCAGCAGCTGCAGGCAGCCCTCAAACCCGTGGAGCTGCGAACCAGCGCTGCCGAGCATGCCCTGGCCGGCCTGAGCGGCGATGGGGCGGCCCTGGCGCCCTGGTGCTTCCCCAGCCTCCATTACGCCGATCTGTGGAATCAGCAGGTGCTGACGCTGTTGCTCTGCGAAGGCAAAGACCGCCCAAGCGTGCGTCACAAAACCAGCGTGGACCTCTCCTCCGATGCCTGCATCGGGGCGATCGATTGGCCCCTGCTGGCACCAAGCGCCCTGACGCCCTACAACGACGCCCTCGATCACGGCCTCATCCAACGGCTCAACGGACGGCGCCGGTTCATGGCCGAACTCCATCGCGACCTGCTGGCGATGGCCCAGGCCCGCCAGGCGGAACCCCTGGTGGGTCAGGTGCTGCCGGGGGTGATCAGTGGTGTCCAGAGCTATGGCTTCTTTGTGGAAGTGCCCCCCTCCCAGGTGGAGGGTCTGGTGCATGTGAGTTCCCTCAAGGACGACTGGTACGAGTACCGCTCACGCCAGAACCGCCTGGTGGGTCGCAAAAACCGCCGCACCTACATGCTTGGCGACAAGGTGGACGTGGAGATCCAAAAGGTGGATGCCCTTCGCCACCAGATCGATCTGGCCGTGGTGCTACCCGAAGGGTCCGGCGACGACACCAGCTCCCACGCTGAGCCAGCGGATCACCACCAGCACCACGACGACGGGCAGGATCCCTTCACCCCCATCCCTGTGTTGAGCGAGGGCTGATGCAGGCTGGCGAGCCAATGCAGGCTGCCGGGCCCGAACCCATCGTGCTGGCGATTTCGGGTGCCTCGGCCCAGCCGCTGGCCCAACGGGCCCTGCAGCTGCTGCTGCAGGCAGGTGAAGCGGTGGAACTGGTGACCTCCAAAGGGGCGATCGGTGTGTGGCAGGCCGAACTGGGGATCCGGGTGCCCTCCGAGCCCCAAGCCCAGGAAGCCTTCTGGCGGGAACGCACAGCCACCACCACTGGCACGCTGCGCTGCCACCGCTGGAGCGACCAATCGGTGGGCATTGCCAGCGGCAGCTTTCGCACCAAGGGGATGGTGATCTTGCCGGCCTCGATGGGCACGGTGGGGCGGATCGCCTCCGGCGTGGCCCTGGATCTGGTGGAGCGGGCGGCCGATGTGCACCTCAAGGAGGGCAGGCCGCTGGTGATCTGCCCTAGGGAAACGCCCTGGAATCTGATCCACCTGCGCAACCTCACGGCCCTCGCCGAGGCAGGCGCCCGCATTGCTCCCCCCGTTCCCGCCTGGTACCACCAACCCGAAACCATCGACGACATGGTGGATTTTCTGGTGATCCGGGTGTTTGACGTGTTGGGTTTTGACCTGGGCAACCTCAAGCGTTGGCAGGGGGCCATTGGCCGCCCAAACTCGGGGCACGCGAGCGCTGCCCCCTAGCCCGATTCCACCGCCTTGGCCCTGCTGCAACGCCTGCTGCTGCTTCCCCTTCTGGCCCCGTTGCTGGCGGTGTTGCTGGTGGCCGCCATCAACCCCAGGCCTGCCGTGGCGCTGCGGCTGTTGACCTGGACCTCTCCAGCCCTGCCGATCGGACTGTGGCTCAGCCTCGCCGCCGCCGGTGGCGGGGCCCTCAGTGCCGCTGCCACCAGCCTGGCCCTGCGCAGCGCAGGCCGCCCGGCCATACGAGGCGCGGCAGGCCCAAGGGCCCGCCGCGGGGAGAGCGTC
>JBEDHM010000017.1:0-4245 GCA_041174105.1 Cyanobacteriota bacterium
ACGCCGATCGAGCCGAGCACATTGGCGTTGCGGGTGACTCCCGCAGTCCCCTCTGGAGCTCTCACCATGCTGACCCTGCGCCAATCCTCCTTCGATCAACTCCAATCAGATCTGTTCCGCAAACTCGAACAACAACTGCACACCGCCGAACGCGTTCCCGCTGCCGAGGTGCGCGAAACCCCTGAGGCCTACACGATTGCCGTGGAACTTCCCGGGGTCGACAAAGCCTCCATCGATGTCAAAGCCACCGATCGCACCCTGGTGATCAGCGCCGAGCGCCAGGCAGTGCCTGCGGATGCCAGTGAATCCAGCACCCTCCTCAGTGAAGTGCGCTACGGCACCTGGAGCCGCAGCTTCCGCTTCCCAGCGGGCATCAACCGCGATGCGCTGGAAGCCCACTACCGCGATGGCCTACTCACCGTGACCGCCGCCAAGGCCCAAACCCTCACCACGGTGCAGGTGAAGGTGGAAGGCTGAACACCACCAGCTCCAAGCTGAACCCCAGCGAAACCCCCGGGCCAGGCGCCCCCCCCGAGACACGAGATTCCAGGCCCGGCCGAACAGCCGGGCTTTTTTGTGCCTGAGCTGGGCTGGGTCTTTCTACAGTTGGGGTCCTTGATGGGCTGTGATGGTCGCCGCCAACCTGAGCTCGCCACAAGCCAACCCCGCAGCGCCCAGCCCGCGCCTGAGCCTGCAGTGCCAGCCCATTGCGGCCGACACCACCACGATCCGCTCGCTGGACTGGGACCGCAGCCGCTTCGACATTGAATTCGGCCTGCGCAATGGCACCACCTACAACGCCTTTCTGGTGCGGGGTGAACGCACGGCCCTGATCGACACCAGCCACCTCAAATTTGAAAACAGCTGGCTGCCCCTGCTCCAGGAGCAAATCGACCCCCAGGCGATCGACACGTTGATCGTCTCCCACACCGAACCCGACCACTCCGGCCTGATTGGCCACCTGATCGACCTGAACCCCTCCATCGAGGTGGTGGGCTCCAAGGTGGCGATCCAGTTCCTGGAGAACCAGGTGCACCGGCCGTTCAAGAGCCGAGCCGTGAAAAGCGGCGACATCCTGGATCTGGGCACCAACCCCACGAGCGGCGTGCAGCACCGCTTCGAATTCCTCAGCGCCCCCAACCTGCACTGGCCCGACACGATCTTTTCGTTCGACCATGGCACCGGCATCCTCTACACCTGTGATGCCTTTGGCCTGCACTACTGCTCCGACGAGCTGTTTGACAGCGATCCCGGAGCCATTGCCCCCGACTTTCGCTTCTATTACGACTGCCTGATGGGCCCCAATGCCCGCAGCGTGCTGCAGGCCATGAAGCGGATGGATGGGCTGCCTGAGATCACCACGATTGCGGTGGGGCATGGCCCCCTGCTGCGCCATCACCTGGGCCTGTGGCTGGATGACTACCGCAGCTGGAGCAGCGACCGCAGCAGCGGCGAGAGCTATGCGGCGGTTTGTTATGTAAGCCAATACGGCTTCTGCGACCGGCTCAGCCAGGCGATTGCCCGCGGGATCAGCAAGGCCGGCGCCCAGGTGCAACTGGTGGACCTGCGGGCCACCGATGCCCAGGAACTCAGCGCCCTGGTGGGGGAAGCCAATGCCGTGGTGGTACCCACCTGGCCCGCCAATCCCGATGCCGAACTCCAGGCCTCGATTGGCACCCTGCTAGCGGCCCTCAAGCCCAAGCAATGGGTGGCCAGCTACGACGCCTTTGGCGGCAACGATGAACCGATCGACACCGTGGCCTCCCAGCTGCGGGGGCTTGGTCAGAAGGAAGCGTTTGAGCCCCTGCGCATTCGCCAAGTACCCGGCGGCGGCGACTACCAGCGCTGCGAAGAGGCCGGCACCGACCTAGGCCAACTCCTCACCAAGGAAAAAACCATCGCCGCCATGAAGGCCCTGGATGGGGATCTCGACAAAGCCCTCGGGCGTCTTTCGGGCGGTCTTTACGTGGTGACAGCCTGCCAAGGGGATGGCGATGGCAGCCGCAGCGGCGCCATGGTGGCCAGCTGGGTCAACCAGGCCAGCTTTTCCCCCCCCGGCATCACGGTGGCCGTCGCCAAAGACCGGGCGATTGAGGCCCTGATGCAGGTGAACGATCGCTTTGTGCTCAACATCCTGCGTGAAGACAACCATCAGGAGCTGATGCGCCACTTCCTCAAGCGCTTCCCCCCCGGTGCCGACCGTTTTGCCGGTGTGGCCACCCTTGATGGCGCCGCCCGGGGAGGGCCTGTGCTGGGGGATGCCCTGGCATTTCTGGGCTGTCGGGTGATTCAACGGCTCGAAGGCCCCGACCACTGGATCATCTACGCCGAGGTGGAAGAGGGCAACGTCTCGGATACCGAGGCATCAACCGCCATCCACCACCGCAAGGTGGGCAACCACTACTAGGCGAGAGAGCACCGCAGATGACCGTTTCCTCTCCCGAACCCGGCACTGCCAAAGCCCAGGGGCGCCGGGTGGTTGTGCTGCCGATCGAGCCTGGATTGCTCTGCCTAAGGGGCCTGAGCCCCAGCCGGTTGCGCTTTGAAGTGGAGTACGGCCTCGAACGCGGCACCACGGCCAACAGTTTTTTGTTCAGCGCCGGCACCAGCCCCACGGGCCAGGCCGTGCCACCGGTTTTGCTGTTCCCGCCGGGGGAATCCTTTGCCGAGCCCTTTTTGGAGCAGCTGGCAGCCCAGGTTCCCAAAACCGCTGCCTTGAAGGTGGTGGTGGGCCATGTGAACCCCAACCGGGTGGCCCTCCTGCGCCGGCTGGCCGCCAGCTGGCCTGAGCTGATGCTGGTGGCCTCCAACACCGGCGCCAAACTGCTGGGCGAGCTGTGGAGCCAGGTCAAACCGAACCAGCCGGGCACCCCAGGCGCTGATGGCACGGCGGCCAGCAACGATTCGCCCGCCGTGCCCCCTTTGCCGAAGCTGGATGTGGTCAAACAGGAGGTCAGCCGTCCCCTGGCCAATGGCTACGAGCTCACCCTGTTGCCCACGCCCACCCCCCGCTGGCCTGGTGGATTGATCGCGTTTGAAGAGAGCACCGGTCTGTTGATGAGCGGCAAGTTTTTCGCCGCCCACCTCTGCGTGGAGGCCTTCGCCGAGGCCAACCGCGACAGCAGCGAAGAAGACCGCCGCTACTTCTACGACTGCCTGATGGCGCCGATGGCACGGCAAGTGGAAACGGTGGTCGAACGGCTCGAGGGTCTGGCCATTCGCACCATCGCCCCAGGCCATGGCCCCGCCATCACCGAAAGCTGGCGCAGCCTGCTGGCCGACTACCGCCGCTGGGGCGAAAGCCAGGGGCGCTCCAAGCTCTCGGTGGCCCTGCTGTTTGCCAGCGCCTACGGCAACACGGCCGCCATCGCCGATGCCCTCGCCCAGGGGGTGTCGCGCACCGGCGTGCGGGTGGTGAGCATCAACTGCGAATTCACCGCACCCGAACAACTACTGGCGGCCATTCGCTCCTGCGACGCCATCGTGATCGGTTCACCCACCCTGGGGGGCCATGCCCCCACCCCGATCGTGTCAGCCCTGGGCACCCTGCTGGCCGAAGGGGATCGCAGCAAACCGGTGGGGGTGTTTGGCAGCTTCGGCTGGAGCGGTGAAGCACTCGATTTGCTCGAAAGCAAGTTGCGCGATGGCGGTTTCCGCTTTGCCTTTGAGCCGATCAAGGTGAAATTCAGCCCCAACGCGGCCACCCTCAAAACCATCGAAGAAACCGGCACCGCTCTGGGCCGCACCCTCTTGAACGAGCAGCGCAAACAGCAGCGCCGCAACGCCGCTGGCGGCCTCAATGAGAGCCGCAGCAACCCAGCGCTCCAGGCCCTGGGCCGGGTGGTGGGGCCGATCTGCCTGCTCACCACCTGCAAAGGCCAGGCCGAGTCGCGGCTCACCGGCGCCATGGTGGCCAGCTGGGTGAGTCAGGCCAGCTTTTCTCCGCCTGGGATCACCGTGGCCGTGGCCAAGGACCGGGCCGTGGAATCGCTGTTGCACATCGGCGACCACTTTGCGCTCAACGTGTTGGCCGCCGGCCGGGAAACCGGGCCGATGAAGCAGTTCCTGCAGCCCTTTGCCCCTGGCGCCGATCGCTTTGCCGGCCTGGAGCTGGAAACCACCCCGCAAGGGCAGCCGATCCTGCCGGAGGCCCTGGCCTGGCTCGACTGCTCGGTGAAGCAGCGGATGGAGTGCGGCGACCACTGGCTGCTCTACGCCCAGGTAGGGGGGGGCGGGGTGCTGGAT
>JBEDHM010000018.1:0-3405 GCA_041174105.1 Cyanobacteriota bacterium
GGCATGGTGAGCGCCCCTGTTGAGCCCCCAGCCCCGCCAACGCCGGTGGAGACCCCAGGCGACCTGAGCGATTTCATCGAAGCCTCCGGCCTGCTGGCCTACGACCCGGCCGCGATTACCCGTATCTACGCCGGCCATCCCCAACGGCTGCTCAAGCGCCTCTGGCAAACGCTGGTGCCGATTGGGTTGTACTTGCTGGGGGTGGGGAGCGATTGGCTGTTGGGCCTGCTCAACAACAAGGAGCGCGCGCGGGAGCGGGCCCGCGAAGCCGCCAACCTGCTCGTGGACCTGGGTCCGGCCTTCATCAAGGCCGGCCAGGCCCTCTCCACCCGGCCCGACATCGTGCCGCCGCTGCTGTTGGAGGAATTGGCCCAACTGCAGGACCAATTGCCCGGTTTCGACAGCGCCCTGGCCATGGCGTGCATCGAAGAGGACCTCGGGGCCCCGATCGGGGCGATCTATGACCAGCTGGATGCCGAACCAATCTCAGCGGCCTCCCTTGGCCAGGTGCACAAGGGGGTGCTCAAGGGTGGCCAGGTGGTAGCCGTGAAGGTGCAAAGGCCCGGCTTGCGCGAGCAGATCACGCTCGATCTCTACATCGTGCGCAACATTGCCACCTGGCTCAACCGCAACGTGGGCCTGATCCGCAGCGACCTGGTGGCCCTGATCGATGAGCTGGGCAAACGGGTGTTTGAGGAGATGGATTACTGCAATGAGGCCAGCAACGCCGAAACCTTCGCTGAGCTGCATCGCCACAATCCCCGTATCGCCGTACCCGCCATCTATCGCCAGGCCACCAGCCGGCGGGTGCTCACGATGGAATGGATCGATGGGGTGAAACTCACCAACCTCGAGGCTGTCCGCGGCCTGGGCGTCGACCCCGACGACATGGTGAGTGTGGGGGTGAATTGCAGCCTGCAGCAACTGCTCGAGCATGGCTTTTTCCACGCCGATCCCCATCCCGGCAACCTGCTGGCCCTCGCCGATGGCCGCTTGGCCTACCTCGATTTCGGGATGATGAGCGAGGTGAGCCGGGAATCGCGCACGGGCCTGATTCAGGCCGTGGTGCACCTGGTGAATCGCAACTTCGGCAAGCTCTCGAAAGACTTTGTGAGCCTGGGCTTTCTGGCTGAGGACGTGAACCTCGAGCCGATCGTGCCGGCCTTCGAAACCGTGTTTGGCCAGGCCCTGGAGATGGGCGTCAGCCGCATGGATTTCAAGGCCGTCACCGACGATCTATCCGGGGTGATGTATCGCTTTCCCTTTCGGGTTCCGCCCTATTACGCCCTGATCATTCGCTCCCTGGTGACCCTGGAGGGCATCGCCTTGAGCGTGGATCCCAACTTCAAGATTCTTGGCGCCGCCTATCCCTACTTCGCCCGGCGGTTGATGGAAGACCCCGATCCTTCCCTGCGCGAAAGCCTCAAGGAAATGCTCTTTGACGGCGACATCTTCCGATGGCAACGGCTCGACAACCTGATCGCCAGCGCCTCCCAGGGCGCCGAACTCGATCTCGATGGCCTGTTGGATCAGGTGCTCGATTTTCTGTTTTCCGCCAATGGCGGCCTGCTGCGCCACCAGCTGGTGGAAGCGGGCATCGAACGCTTGGATGCGGTGGCCTGGCAAACCGCCCTGCTGCTCAGCTCCCGGTTACCGCAACGGCTCCAGCTGCCTGGGCTGAAGCAGCGCGCCCGCCAGATCACCCCCGGCGAACCGCTGCTGGATCTAGAGCCCATCCGCCAGCTGATCAAGATCCTCCAGGCCCTGCCCGGCTTTGAGCCCCAACTGTTGCTCAAACGCCTGCCCCGCGTGCTCAACGAACCCACCCTGCGTGCCATGGGACTGGAGATGGCGAAAGGGCTGGCGGAACGGAGCGTGGTGCGGCTGGTGCGCGATGTGCTGGTTCCGGCGTGATCGCCAGGGCCAACTTGAGCCAAACAGCCAGACCCCTTAAGGTCAACCGAGCGCCCACCACCAATCCTTGAGCAAACCGTTGAAGAAGCGTCGGGTGGTGGTGGCGAGCCTGCTGGCCCTGGGCATGGGGTTGAGCTTTCCTGCCGCCATCGCCGGCGAAAACCTGGTGTTTGTGAGTGGCGCGTTTCGTCGCTCGATTGCCGTAGCCGATCTCGATCACCTGGCCAAAACAGGCCAGGCCACCGGGCTGATGGCCGATGTGCTCGCCTTCAGCAAACAGAAGCCCGCCGAGGTGGCCAAGCTGCTCAACGAATCGATCAGCCTGCCGATCACCCTGGTCAGCCGCCTGCTCAATACGCGCATTGGTGAAGCGGTGTTGGAGCGACTCGCCAAGGTGATCTATCCGCTCAAAGCCTCCCAGGACGGCATCGTGGCCCTGAGGGCCGCCGTGATCCTGGGGTTGGCCGATGGCAAGGGCTCGATCAATGCCATCAGCTTTCTCAAGGCCTACCCCGTGGCCGAGATGGAAGTGAGCATTCCAGCCCTAATGCAACTGGCCAAAAAAGCCAGTTCGGTGGCTGAGCTGGTGCGCTTCTTCTCCGAGGCCCCCCTCGATGGACTGAAGCCTGCGCCGTAGATTCGGCCCAGACAGCCTTTTCACCGTGCCTGTGCTCCGATCCCTCCGGCGTCTGGGCAATCGGGCCTTGGGCGCCAAGCCCACCATGCAGGATTGGCCTGGTCTGATCGAGGCGTACCGGTGCTGGCTGCCGGTGTCGTCATCCACGCCGGTGATCAGCCTGCGCGAGGGGGGCACCCCCCTGATCCCAGCCCCCGTGATCGGCGAGCAGATCGGCCGAAACGTGCGGGTGTTTCTCAAATACGACGGCCTCAACCCCACCGGCTCGTTCAAGGACCGGGGCATGACCATGGCCATCTCCAAGGCCAAGGAAGCCGGGTCAGAAGCGGTGATCTGCGCCAGCACCGGCAACACCTCAGCGGCTGCGGCGGCCTACGCCCGCCGGGGTGGCATGCGGGCCTTTGTGCTGATTCCCGATGGCTACGTGGCCCAGGGCAAATTGGCCCAAGCCCTACTCTATGGCGCCGAAGTGATCGCCATCCAGGGCAACTTCGACCGGGCGCTGGCCATCGTGCAGGAGGTGGCCAACCAATACCCGATCACCCTGGTGAATTCGGTGAATCCCTACCGGCTACAGGGACAGAAAACAGCAGCCTTTGAGGTGGTGGATGCCCTGGGTGAAGCCCCTGATTGGCTCTGCATTCCCGTGGGCAATGCGGGCAACATCTCGGCCTACTGGATGGGCTTCAACGAATACAAAGAAGCAGGCCACAGCCGCAAACTGCCGCGAATGATGGGCTTCCAGGCCGCCGGATCAGCCCCGCTGGTGCTGGGGCACACGGTGGAGCAACCGGACACCATTGCCACCGCCATACGGATCGGCAACCCGGTGAACCGGGAGAAAGCCCTCAAGG
>JBEDHM010000019.1:0-3221 GCA_041174105.1 Cyanobacteriota bacterium
CACTAGCGCATTGGGGTGGGCATCGATAGGGTCTGGCCGGGTTCGAACCAGGCCTGGGGCACGCCAGGGCGGATGGATGGCGCAGGGAGCATGAACGCGGCAGGCCCGAACAACCCAGATGGCCCGATTGATGGGGCGCTTGCCGAGCACAACCGGCTGCTGGCTGCCGCGGGAATCAGCCTGCGGTTTGAGCGTCGCGGGGAACGGCTGGGTTTGCGGGGCCCCCTGCCTTGCCGCCACGGCAGTGGCCTCCATCCGGTGCAACGGATCAGCCTCGGTGTGCCGGCCTCTTCGGAGGGCCTGGAAGAGGCCAAGGCCCAACTCAAGGAGGTGCTGCGTCAACTGCAGCAACAGCGTTTCGATTGGACCGCCTGGGGGCGCCAGCGTCCCCATCCCCTGGGCCAGGCTCCAGCGCCCTTGCCGGATGGCCTAGGCGGGGCCTGGGGCTCCGGTGGGCCCGTTCTGGCGGAGGCCATCCGCTCCTTTGAGCAGGCCTTCTTCGCCGATCCCCGCCGTCGCCGCAATCCGGCCGGCTGCCGCACCACCTGGAGTGGCGCTTACCTGCCCTACCTGCGGCGCGTTCTGGCCGTTGGGGCAGAGGTGGCCCCAGAGGCAGGGCCAGGGGCCGATCAGAGCCCCAAGCCATGGGCTTTGGATGCGGAGCTGCTCGAGCAGGTGCTCGAGAGCTACGAGCCGGCCAGCCGCAGCCGCCAGCAGTGCGGCACGGCCCTGGCGGCCCTGGCTCGCCACCACCAAATCGCCCTACCCAGCGATTGGGGGGAGCGCGCTGCCGGTTACGGCCTCCATGCCGCCCAATACCGCCACCTGCCCAGTGACAGCAAGATTTTGGAGGGTTTGGCCCTGATCCCCAACCCGGCTTGGCGTTTGGCCTACGGGTTGATAGCCACCTATGGGCTGCGCAACCACGAGGTGTTCTTTTGCGATCTCTCGGCCCTGGCACCGGGGGGGGATCGGGTGATTCGCGTGCTTCCCACCAGCAAAACAGGAGAGCACCAGGTGTGGCCGTTTCAGCCCAGTTGGGTCGAGCGCTTTGGTCTCGATCAGCTCGGGCAGGCCCCTGATCGGCTTCCCCAAATCTGCCGAGATCTGCGCCGCACTACCCTCCAGCAGGTGGGCCGGCGGGTGGCAGAGCAGTTTCGCCGCTATGGGTTGCCCCATACCCCCTACGACCTCCGCCATGCCTGGGCGGTACGCACCATTCACATCGGTCTGCCCGACACGGTGGCGGCGCGGATGATGGGCCACTCGGTGGCGATCCACACCCGCACCTACCACCACTGGATCACCCGCCGCGATCAACAACAGGCCGTGGACGCGGCGCTGGCGCGGTTGGTGCCCCAGCGGGTGGCCTGAGGCGTCAGAGTGGCGGTTCTGCAGCAGCTGAGAAGCCGATCCAGCCATGGCTGAGCCCCTCTCAGACCTCGTTGCTGCCGATCAGGCGGCCCAGGAGCTCGGCCCGGGCGGAGCCCTGGCTCCAGAAGCTGATCAGGATGGCTACCAGCGCCGCATGGCCCGCCGCAAGGCGGTGCAGCAGCAGCGGGTGGGGGAGCGCAATCTTGAAAAGGGCTTGGTGCTGGTGTTCACCGGCGATGGCAAGGGCAAAACCACCGCTGCGTTGGGTTTGGTGCTGCGCACCCTGGGCCATGGCGACCGGGTGGCGGTGGTGCAGTTCATCAAGGGGGGCTGGCAGCCCGGAGAGGCCAAGGCGCTCGAACTGTTTGGCGATGCCCTCCACTGGCACGCCCTAGGGGAGGGGTTCACCTGGGAAACCCAGGACCGTGAGCGCGATCGCCAGTTGGTGCAACAGGCCTGGGAGCGCTCGCTCAGCTATTTGGCCGATGCGGAGCGCAAGTTGGTGGTGCTCGATGAGGTGAATGTGGCGCTCAAACTCGGCTACCTGGGGCTGGACCAACTGCTGGAAGGGCTTGCGCTCAGGCCGGAGCTCACCCATGTGGCCCTCACCGGCCGCGGCGCCCCCCCCGCGCTGGTGGAGCGGGCCGATCTGGTGACCGAGATGAAGCTGCTGCGGCACCCCTTCCGCGAGCAGGGCGTGAAAGCGCAACGGGGGATTGAGTTTTAGGCGCGAAGCCCGCTGGCGCCCCCCTCCTGGGGGGTTACGCCTAGCCCAAATCCTGCTGCAACAGGGCCAGGCTGCTCACCAACACCGACAGCCCGCTGACCAGAACCGCGCGGTGCACATCGGGTTCACGCCAGATCGCCGGGTCCCTGCTGGCCCGCTCCAGGGCGGAGAGGGTGAGCCGGGCCATCACTCCCGAGGACCGGGCCTGCTGGGAGCGAAGACCGTCTCTACGTTGGTCACTGCCTGGGTCTCTGCCTGCGTCACTAAAACCGTCTTTGCAACCGTCAGCCATGGCCCTGGTGCTTTCCAGCACTGAAGCGGCTTGGGTGGCAACGCGCAAGGGCGTTGCTACGGTCGGGGAAATCAATGGGGTCAATGGGTTACAAGCGCGTGCTCCTCAAGCTCAGCGGCGAAGCGCTGATGGGTGAGCAGGGCTATGGGATTGATCCGGCGATTGTGCAGTCCATTGCCAAGGATGTGGCTGAGGTGGTGGCCCGTGGCACCCAGCTGGCGATTGTGGTTGGGGGTGGCAACATCTTCCGCGGCCTAAAGGGATCGGCCGCGGGGATGGACCGCGCCACCGCCGACTACGTGGGCATGTTGGCCACGGTGATGAATGCCATCACCCTTCAGGACGGCCTGGAGCAGGCGGGTGTTCCCACCCGCGTGCAGAGCGCGATTTCGATGCAGGAGGTGGCCGAGCCCTACATCCGGCGCAAGGCGATTCGCCACATGGAGAAAGGACGGGTGGTGATCTTTGGTGCCGGCACCGGAAACCCCTTCTTCACCACCGACACCACCGCCGCCCTGCGGGCCGCTGAGATCGGAGCCGATGTGGTGTTCAAGGCGACCAAGGTGGATGGGGTTTACAACAAAGATCCCAACAAGCACGCCGATGCCGTGCGCTACGACAGCCTCTCCTTCCTGGAGGTGCTCAGCAGTGAGCTCGAGGTCATGGATGGCACCGCCATCGCCCTCTGCAAGGACAACGCCATCCCGATCGTGGTCTTTGATCTGTTTGGTGCCGGCAACATCGGTCGGGCCGTGGCGGGCGAGCCCATCGGCACCCGCATCCAGCCGGCCTGACGGCTCCCCAGCCCCCAGCCAGACTCCTCCTACC
>JBEDHM010000020.1:0-3185 GCA_041174105.1 Cyanobacteriota bacterium
CGGCACCAGGGCCGTGCAGATCCGCACCGGCGATCGCTGCCATCTGGAAGCCCACCTGGTGGATCAGGCCTTTGGCCAGCTCAACTGCAATGGCATGACGCTGCTGATGATCGAAAACGTGGGCAACCTGGTCTGCCCCACCGCCTTTGACCTGGGCGAGCAGTTGCGCGTTGCGGTGTTGGCGGTGGGCGAGGGAGAAGACAAACCGCTCAAATACCCCGCCCTGTTCAAAAGCGCCGATGCGGTGGTGATCAACAAAAGCGATCTCGCTGAAGCCGTGGCTTTTGATCGCCCGCAGGCCATCGCCAATCTGGAGGCGGTGGCGCCCCAGGCCCGGCGCTTCGAACTCTCCGCCCGCACCGGCGACGGCATCGCGGCCTTCCAGAGCTGGTTGCTGCAACAGCTACCACCTCTTCCCCGTTGAAGCCCATGGCCCCTTGAATCCCAGGCACCGGCTGGAGATCCAGATCGCGGGGTTGGTGCAGGGGGTGGGCTTTCGCCCTTGGATCGTTCGGCTGGCCGCGGAGCACCAACTGCGGGGTTGGGTGGGCAATTCCCGCCAAGGTGTGGAGGTGGTGCTGGAGGGAAACCGACCAGCGCTGGAGGACTGCCTGCGGGAGCTGCAGTGCAGGCCGCCAGCGCAGGCGCGCATTGATGCGCTCACAACCCTCTGGGGAGCGGCCCAAGGCCTGGCCGATCGGTTTGTGATCGCACCGCCATCCAGCCACGGGGCAACAACGGCTGTGGTGACCCCTGATCTGGCCACCTGTTCTGCCTGTTTGGCGGAACTGCAGGATCCAACCAATCGCCGCCATGGCTACCCCCTGATCAGCTGCACCGACTGCGGCCCCCGCTACAGCGTTGTGAGGCAGCTGCCGTTTGAGCGTCAGCACACCAGCCTGGCGGCCTTCCCGCCCTGCTCCCGCTGCCAAGGGGAGTACGACGATCCAGCCAATCGCCGCTTTCATGCCCAAACCATCGGCTGCCCCGCCTGCGGCCCCCAGCTGCTCTGGCAAGGACATCAGGCTGGCTCAGCAGGCGCGATCACCGGCGCCGCAGCGGCCCTCCAACGGGGCGAGATCGTGGCAGTGCAGGGCATGGGCGGATTTCAGCTGCTGGTGGATGCCTCTCAGGCAGAGGCTGTTGCTGAACTGCGGCGTCGCAAAGGCAGACCCGAGAAACCCCTGGCCGTGATGGCCCCCCGAACCTGGATCAAGCAGCACTGCCACCTGGGGGGCGCAGAGGCCGCCCTGCTGGATGGCCCGAGTGCCCCGATCCTGCTGCTGCAAAGACGTTCGGCGGCAGCGATCCACCAGCCGCCACAACCGCCTGTGGCTAGCGAGGTGGCCGGCAGCAGCCCCTGGCTCGGGGTGATGCGCCCCACCACAGCCCTGCACCAGCTGCTGCTGGAGGCCTTCGGCGGCGTGGTGGTGGCCACCAGCGCCAACCGCTCCGGTGAACCGATCAGCACCGATCACAACCAGCTACGGGAGCTCGCCGATGGGGTACTGCGCCATGGGCTGGAGATCATCAACCCCATCGACGACGCGGTGATGCGCGTCTGCTGCGGCAAGCCATTGGTGCTGCGCCTGGGGCGCGGCCTCGCCCCTGTGGCACTCACCATCCCCAAGGCCCAGGCTCCTGGCTCGGGAGGGTTGGCCTTGGGTGCCCAGCAAAAGGGCAGCCTGGCCATCAGCCTCAACCCCCAGGGCGATCGCCAGCTGGTGCAGCTCAGCCCCGACCTCGGCGACCTGGGGAGCAGCGCCGGCGAACACCACCTGCGCCACACCCTGGATCAATGGCTGACACGCCATGGGCTCGAGCCCCAGGCCGTGGTCTGCGACGGCCATGACGCCTATGTCTCAACGCAGCTCGCCAAGCAGTGGGTGAATGGCGATGGCCACGGCACAACCAAGCCCGATCCGGTGATTCTCAAACGCGTGCAACATCACCATGCGCACCTGCTGGCCTGCATGGCCGAACACCATCTGGAGGGCCCAGCGGTGGGTCTGGCCTTTGATGGGGCTGGCCTTGGCGATGACGGCAGTCTCTGGGGGGGAGAGTGCCTCAAGGTGAGCAGGGGCGGCTACCAACGGCTGGCCCATCTGCGACCCTTTCGCCTACCCGGTGGCGACGTAGCTCTGCGTGAACCCCGTCGCGCCGCCATTGGTCTCCTGGTGGAAGCCTTCGGCCAAGATTGGCGAAGCCGGCTGCCGGCGCCTCCCTGGGAGGCCTCGGGGTCTGTGGGCCTAGCGGCAGCCTTCACAGCACAAGAAACCGCCCTGCTCGAACAGGCGCTGCAGCAGAAACTCAACAGTCCGAGCTGCTCGAGCATGGGGCGTCTGTTCGATGCCGCGGCCTCCCTCCTGGGCCTATGGCAAACGTGCAGCTACGAGGGGCAAGCCGCCATGGCCCTGGAGGCGCTGGCTTTGGAGGGAATCGCACGGGAGGGATTGGCTCTGGATCGATTGGATTGGGAAGGATTGGATTGGGAAAGATTGGCCCAGCCCTATCGGATCGCCCTGGAGCGCGGCGAGCCCAACACTCTGGGAGACCCAAAACCCTGGCAACTCAACTGGCAGCCGATGCTCGAGCAGATGCTCGATGATCAAGCGGCAGGCGTGCCCGCCAGCAGCATCGCCCTGGCCTTTCACCTCGCCATCGCCGCCGTGGTGGCTGCGTTGGCGGATGCCCTGAAGCTCCAACAGGTGCTGCTGGCTGGTGGATGCTTCCAAAACCAACTGCTGCTTGAGGCCTGCATCCATGCCTTAAAGGGCCATGGCATCGACGCCCTCTGGCCCCAGACCCTTCCCTGCAATGACGCCGCCATCGCCGTGGGGCAGTTGATGGCCCTATCGATCTAGGCGGCATCCGGCGCGACCAGTGCCGACCAGATCCGGCAGAGCTTCCTTCACCACCAGGGGCTCAAGCAGAGAACGCCTAAACCGCTGCCACGGGCTCCTCCATGCCGATGCCGAAACAACGGAGTCACCGGACTGTGCCATTGGTAACGCTCCTTCGTTTCAACGCGGCATTGGTTAGCCGACTGGCGCCAGCACAATGCAACCTGCTTTGCCTTTGCTGTGGACCAAGCCCCCCGAACCCTCGAGATATCTCTGAGCCTCGGCATGCTCGTTGCCATCGGCTTACCGTGCGTCTCGGCACCTGAGGCCATTGCTCAGACC
>JBEDHM010000021.1:0-5540 GCA_041174105.1 Cyanobacteriota bacterium
CAAAGCGGCGCCGGGCCCGCTCCAACACCTCCACCGCCGATCCGATCCGCACCACCAGCGGTTGGCCGAGCTCCGCCAACGATTGGCGCAGCTCCTCCAGGCTTTCGGCGCAAAAGGCCCATTGCCGCGCGGAGGCGTCGCTTTGCTGCCAGAGCTCGGGCTCCACGATCACCAGGGGCAGCACGGGGCCATGGCGGCTCGCCTGCAGCAGGGGCTGGTGGTCGACAACCCGGAAATCCCGTTTGAACCAAACGATCTGGAGCCGCTCCACCGCGTTCACATTCCCCAGGGCGCTGGGCTGATGGCCGCCATCACCGTTCCTGGCGTTGGGCGCAAAGGGTCTGGAGGTCGGCGCGACCCGTGAGCCTCAAGCGGGAGCTGGCCCAGAGGCGGTAGGCCCCATCCACCACGGGTTTGAGCACGGGCCAGGTGGTGGGGGCATACAGCCATCCCAAGCCCACCAGCCTGTAGGCCTCACGGAACGCGGCAACGTCAACGATGACGCGACCATCGGCGTCGATGGCATGGATCCGGCCCATGGCTGCGCGGTAGCTGATCCCGCCGTGGGCGGCTGGGTCGTAGTCCGGCGCATCGATGTCCACAAAGCCAAGCCTGCCCTTGCCGCCATCCCGGGCGCGTAGGGCGTCGACCTCCCTGCGGCACAGGGGGCAGGCGCCATCGAACAGCAGCGTGAGTGAGGGGTTGGCCATGGCCAGACCCTAGAAATTGGGAGCGGCATCTGCGCAGGCCCTAGGCCCTGCCAGGAATGCCGGGGCGGCCTGGCTCACGACGAACAGCTGTAGTGGGAGATGCCCCCAGCGTTGAAGAAGGCTTGGGGTCTCAGGCGGTCGTACCGCGCCGCCAGCTCCGCCGATGGCCGCTCGTAGGGATGGCTGAACACGGCCTGGAGCTCGTTGATCAAGCTGAAATCCGCTTGCGCCGCCTGTTCATAGGCCGGTGCGATCAGCCATTCGCGCCAGGTGATGGCGGGGTTGGTGCGTTGCATCGCTTCGGCGATCACGCGTGGGTCGCGGCCACCGCCGGTGAGGCGATGCCGCCAGCGCCCCAGCCAACCTTCCCAGGCGGCATCGAGCTGCTCGGAGCTGGGCAGGTAGAAGGCGCCATCCAAGGCGGAGGGGTGCTCGGGGATGGTCGACAGCCGGCGGAACAGGATCGTGTAATCAGCCTTGGAGCGCACCATCAGCTCCAGCAGCTCGTTCACCAGTTCGGCGTCGTAGCTGGCCAGGCCCAGCTTGCTGGCCCACATGGCCTCGAGCTCCTGCTGCATGGCGGCGCTGAAGCCGTCGCGGAGTTGATCAAGCCTTCCGCGTGCCTCGCTGTTGTCCTCGAGCAGCAACCGCAGGGCGGCCCAGAACATTTGATAGTTGGCCTCGGCAGCCAGCGGTTGGTTGAAGAAGCAAAAGTGCTCGCCGCCGCCGGTCCAGGGTTGGAAGCGGGGATCGAACAGTTCGCAGAATCCAAACGGGCCGTAGTCGAGGGTGAAGCCGCCTGCCGCACAGTTGTCGCTGTTGAAATTGCCCTGGCAGTAGCCCACGCGGATCCACTGGGCCACCAGGGCGGTGAGCCGGCTGCGGAACAACCGGGCCAGCTCCACCACCTGGTCGGCAAAGGACAGGCTGGGATCAATCTCCTGGCGGTAGTTGCGCTCGATCAGGTGCTGGGTGATCAATTGCAGCTCGTTGAGCGCCCCCGGATGGGCCTGGCGGCGAACCCGCCGGGCAAACAGCTCCAGCTGGCCCACCCGCAGAAACGATGGAGCCACCCGGGTTGTGATCGCCGCTGGATTGTCGACCAGGATGTCTGGATCAAACGATGGGGAGTTGGGCGCGTACCAGGGCCTGCGGACGGTGTCCGCTTTCGACATCACCAGGGTCAGGGAGCGTGAGCTGGGAACCCCGAGGGCATGCATCAACTCCTGGGCCAGAAACTCCCGCACGCTGGAGCGCAGCACGGCACGCCCATCGGCTCCGCGGCAGTAGGGCGTGGGGCCTCCGCCTTTGAGTTGCATTTCCCAGCGCTGCCCTTGGAAGATGCCTTCGAACACGGAAATGGCCCGGCCATCGCCGTAGCCGTTGCCGGTGCCAAAGGGGCACTGCTGGTTGTATTCGGTGCCGTAGATCGAAAGGGCATACCCGGTTGCCCAGCCAAACGGTCGCATCGGCTCTTGCGCTGCGCTGATGTCGCCGGAAAACAGACGCAGGAACTGGTCGTCGTGGAGCAGCTCTTCGCTGAGGCCTAAGTCATCGAAGAATGGGCGGCTGTGCGCCACCAGCTCCGGCGCAGCAATCGGCGTGGGTGTCACCGGCACGTAGTGACCGGAGAACACCTGGCGGGGTTGGTGATCGTGGCCATCGGCGGTGGCCTGGGGATCCGCCACCAGGGAATCCATCAACGAATAGTCGGCCCGTTGCGCAAATTCAGCGAAGGTTGTGGTGGGCACGGATCTCTCGGGTGTGGATCTGCCAGGCCGTAGGCCCTGGGCCTGGGCCCATCATCGCCGGCGGCGATGGAGGATGGTGCCCCGAGCCACTCCCCGCCCTGCGCCATCTGCCCATGTCTTTGGTTGCCATCAAAAAGGACGGGGCTGCAAAGCGCGCGTCAACCGCTGAGCCACCGGGGGATCACAAGGGGTTTGGTGGGGGGAAGCCTGGCAGTGCTTCCAAGCGCAAATCGGCAAAGAAGCGTGTTCCTGCCTTGAGCAAGGCCGACTGGGGCCCCCTGGGAAAACACCCCGATCTGGATGCGATTGTGGCGAGGCAGCGCTTGCACCTCCCCCTATCCGGGCGGCTTACGGAATCCGACGTGACCCGGGGCTGGAAGTTGGCGGCTGCGGTGCATCACCCTGATCGGGGTGGTCTGCACGACACCATGCAACTGGTGAATGGGGCGCGCGACCTGTTGCTAGGACGCGGGCTCACCTAGCCAGGTCGCCCTCGTGGGAGTGGGCATGCGCCTATGGCGATTCCCGAGCGACGGCCAGGGCGGCCAGCAGTCCGCCGCCAAAACCGCTGAGATGGCCAATCCAGCTCACGCCCGGCGGCGAAAAAATCGGCAGCAGGCTCGGCAGCACACCTGCATAGGTGACCAGGGCCAGTCCCGATAGAAGCAAGGAGATGGGCCTCTTCTCAATCCAGCCGATCAGCAACAGGTAGCCAAGGAGTCCGTACACGACCCCGGAGAGTCCGTGACTGCCGACGGGCCAGAGCAGCCATACGGGAATCGCTGTGGCATAAACCCCCAGCCAAACAGCCAGATAGTCGCGGCGGCCGCGTAGCAACACCAACCAGGACAGGGGCAGAAAGGTCAGCGAATTGGCCAGCAGGTGGCCAAAGCCGCTATGGCTGAAAGGGGCTGTTAAGACCCCGAGGAAGGAGCCCCCGGGAGTCATCGGTAGGTTCCAGTTGCCGCCGAACACCAGCTGGTCCACCAGCTCCTGCAGCCAGGGGATCAGCAAGATCAGTGGTGGGATCAGCAGATTGAAACCGACGCGAGCGATCCAGCGATCCATGCGTTGGGGCAGAGATTCGCTCACGGCTCGTGCTTCAAACGTCAGCCTGCATCGTAAGAATTTCCTTGGGCAGGCAATCCAGGTCACGGGTGGCTCCGTGGGCCGCCAGCATGGGCCGATTATTGTGGATCTTGGCATTCATGGCCTTTGCGATTGCTCTGCCATTGGATGAGGGAAAACTGCGCCAACTGTTCACCAAGCCCTACGGTGAAGTGGCTCCCAGCGAACAACAGTGGCTGGATCTTTACGCGGCTGATGTTCGATTTGAAGATCCAACCCAAAAACGCCAGGGCATCCATGCCTATATCAAGGCGCAACAAGACCTTGTCCGCCGTTGTGATGACGTGTTCTTAGAGGCTGGGGCTGTGGCGATAACTGGCAGCACGGCCTTCGTGGAATGGCGCATGGGCCTCAAGATCAAGGGAATCGAGTTTGTCTATCCAGGCGTCACGCGACTGCAATTTGGAGCTGATGGGAAAATTGTGGATCACCGTGATTACTTTGATTTTGTACTTCCGACCTTTGAGCCAGTACCGGTGATTGGCGGATTTGTTCGCTGGCTCTACGCACGGTTTGTGGCGTGAGTTTTGGAATGATTGGTCAGCACCACCCACCGATCGAACCCACCGTCTTGATCCAATACCTGGAGGGGGTGAGCGGCATGGGCCGGGGCCAGCGCCGGCTGGTGTTGTTGTGGCCCCAGCTCGGGGATTTTGACAGCCTTGAATACGCCCAATCCCTAGTTCCCGCGCTACCGAAACTTGAGGCTGCCGGCCTTCGCCTGCTGGCGATTGGTATTGGAGATGGGGCCGGTCGTGAGCGCTTCTGCGCATTTACGGGTTTTCCACGCGAACGGCTTTTGGTGACCCAGGAGCCGCTATTGCATCGAGCACTGGGGCTCTACCAAGGGTTGAACCTGATCGGCGGCCCGTGGGTGAATCTGTTGTTGATGTGCGCCGGGTTCGGCTCCCCTGGCACGCTGGCTGAGGTGCTGCGGGGTTACACCGGCGATCGCAAGGCACCCCAACGGATTGCCGACGATGAAACCGTTCAGGCCGGACCCCTTCCGCCGATCCACGGTTCGTTGTTTTCACTGGCAGGAGGGAAAGGTTTTCAAAGGCCTTTCGAATTAGCCACACTCCGCCTGCGCAACATGGCCGAGGTGATTGGGAACTGGCGCACCTACGTTCCCTCGGATCACTACCTCACCCAGCGCGGGGGCACGTTTCTATTGGATGTCGACGACACCCTGCTTTACAGCCACATCGATCGAGGAATCCTCGGCTTCTCGGCCACCATGGCCCATCCATTGGGCTTCCTCGATCCCTTTCTCTCCCTTTGGGGTGTTGAGGGCGGCCTGTGCGATGGGATAGATGGCAGCTGCTGAACGGGCATCCGCGTTGCCCATCAGCATTGTTTGCGAAATGACCCGCTTGGTTCTGTTGTGTGTCGCGGCCCGCCCGGGTCTTTAGGTTTCCTTTAGAAAGGCTCTGGCCTGTTCGGCGACCCCTTTGCCAGCGCTTACGTCCCTGTCCTTGCTTGCCCTTGCTGCTGTGCTGGGGTTCTTTGCGCTTGAGGTGGTTCTAGCCCTCGTCTAGCGCAAGGCTGCGGCGCTGCTTGAGCACCTCGAGGTAGAGATCTTCTGGTATCTCCCGGATGTCGTATTCGCTGGGGAGCACCCCATGGACATGGCGGTGAACAACCAGCCAGCAGTTGCGCTCCGGGTCACAGCTGGTGGCATCGAAAGCAAACGACTGCTGCGCGAGGTCTAAAACCAATTGGTCATGGGATTGCTCAGTCATTCGCCGCGCTGGTTACAAAAGCGATGGAACCGTCAGGGGTGTGGAGTTGGTCCGTGGTTCCAGATCAGCGGGCACCATGCTGCTCTTCCTGCGCCTGAAGGCGATCCAGCAGGCGATGGAAATCCTCTGGGGACAGTTCCCCATCGGCATCCCAGTCCATAGCCGTAGGCAGGAGGGTGGTCTGGTCTTGATCCATCTGTGGCTGTTGC
>JBEDHM010000022.1:0-4811 GCA_041174105.1 Cyanobacteriota bacterium
GTCATCGAAGGGGCTCAGCGACCCCTTCGATGACCACGACGACTAAGCCGCAGCAGGTCAGGCCCCGGGGCGACGGCGCAGGCGCCAGAAGCGCAGTTGCCAGGGCTTGAGTTCGAGCACAGCCTGCTGCGCGGAGCCATCCAGGCCCGCCAGCTCCCGGTCCAACCCATCCAGCTCCGCCAGAACCTGCCAATCGCATCCCAGTTGCCAGGAACGGCGCAGGGGCGAACTGTTTTGCACGGCGACAAGCAGATCGCCCGAGATGGCTGCAGGCCTGAGGGCAATCAGCTGCAGGCCCTCGCCCAGGGGCCGCAGGGCCTGTCGTCTTTCAAGCCATGCCTTGGCAGCAGGGTCAAGCTGGGCAGGCCGGATCCACAGGGGCTCACGAAAACGGGTCGCTTCCCGGGGCACCTGGGCCCGCTGCCAACCCCTGGCACAGGGCAGCAGGGCCAGCCGCAGGCGCTGCCAACCGTTGTCGGCGCCTGGATCGGGCCAGGTGGGGGCACGCAGCAGCGAAATCCCCAGCTTCTCTGGCGTGGCCGAGACGCCTTGGGGCCCATCAAGCAGCACCGCCAAACCACCGGCCTGGTGCACCGAGGCCAGCCAACTGACGGCCGGCACTTCCCAACGGGCCTGCTCCCTAGGGGTCACTGCTTGGGCCGGTCGCTCCAGAATCCCGCCCGTGGTGTCGGCTGCCCAGCGCTGGGCGCTCTGGTGCAACGGCACCTCGAGCCGCAACAGCTCATGGCGGGCGCGCCAATCCACGCTCACCACCACCTCCACCCACGGGCAACCCGCCTGCAGACGCCCCTCCAGCCGCACCGCACTGGCGCCGCACTGGCCCCGGAGCACGAAACAGCTGCAGAGCGGACCCTGCTCCAGCCACTGCAGGGGCCCCTGCCAGAGCCAGGGGAGCGGATGGTCACCGTAGTTAGCAGCCAGGTCCCAGGCATCCCAGAACTCCCCTGCATCGCGGTAGCGCTGCCACTGAAGCGGCGCCGAAAGCTGGGGATTGCCGGCGTCATCCCAGAGCTGCTCGATGCCTCCTGGCCCGATCTGCATCCTCACCAGACCATTGCCCAGCAGCCAGCGATCGGGCCCATCCCCCCCCTGGCTCAAGCGCTCGCAAACCACCGGATGGTCAATGGGCGTTGAAGGAGGAAGGGGCGGTAGAAGGGCTGGCTGCCCATGGCTGGGGGCGGGAGCCCCGCTGCGGCTGCGCTGGAGCGGCACGGCCACCAGCCCAGCCAGGGGGGGCAGTTGCACCCACACCCCACCGCCGCTTGCCGGCTGATGGGGCAGGCTCTGGCCTTCGGCCTGCCAATGGCCCTTGGCCAGCCGCAGCACCTGGCCCCGACCCGCCAAGGGCTGGAGCTGACAAACCCACCACGGCACCGCCTGCTCTTGGGGCGGCAGGGCACCCAACCAATGGTGCAGGGCCCGATCGCGCTGGCGGCAGGCCTGGCGACGAGCCTGGCGCCATTGGGGCTCCGCCTGCTCAAACACCTCCGGAATCGAGGTGCCCGGCAGGATGTCGTGGAACTGCTGAAACAACAGCGGCCGCCAATCCACCGCTTCTGCGCCAGCGCCAAGGCCCGCCATTGCCGTGGCCAGTTCCGCTTCCCTCAGCAGGCGTTCCAGGGTGCGGTTGTGACGCTTTTGATCCGGCCGGCTGGTCGCGCAGCCGCGATGCAACTCCAGGTAGAGCTCATCCCGCCACACGGGCAGGGACGCGCTCAGCGGTTCCAGCCGTGCCAGATAGGCCCGCAACGACCCATGGCACTGGGGTGTCGTTTCGCTCTGCTGCTGCCACAACTGCAGTTGCTCCAGCATTTCAGCCGTCGGTCCGCCGCCGTGGTCACCCACCCCTGGCAGCCACAGGGCCTCAGGGCTTCCCGTTGCCGCTTGCCACTGGAGGCAATAACGCTCCATCGCCTCCGGATCGCCATCGGTGCCGATCGGCGCGCTCATCAGGGCCTTGAGCTCCGCCCCGCAGCGACTGCGCCAGCGGAACAGACGATGGGGGAAGGGATTGGTGGCATTCCAGAACAGCTTGTGGGTGCAAAACCAATCCACGCCGGTCGCCTGGGCCACCGCTGGCAAGCCAGCGCCAAAACCAAAGCTGTCGGGCAGCCAGGCCAAGCGGTGCTCCAGCCCAGCAAAGGTGCGCTGGCTGTAGTGCTGCCCCTCCTGGAATTGGCGCAGCAACGAACTGGTGCTGATCAACACGCAATCGCTTTCCACCCACGGCCCGTTGATCGGCTCAAAGCGGCCGCTGGAAACAGCGGCCTGGATCCGCGCAAACAACGCTGGGCGGTTCTGCTCCAGCCAGGCGAAAAGGGCCGGGGTGGAGTGGGCGAAATGGAGCTCGCCAAAGCGCTCCATCAAATCGAGGGCTGAGGCAAAGGTGCGCTCCGCCGCCTGCCAGGTATCGGCCACCGGCCACAGCCAGGCCAAATCCAGATGGGCATGGCCAAGCACCTGCACCCGCGCCGCTGGCGGGGGTGCCGCAGGGTCTGCGCCCGCCTCCCGCCGAAGGCCGCTGATGGCCTGTTTGGTTTCGGCGAGCAGACCGAGCGGATCCGCCGGATCTTCCGGTTCCAGCACCACAGCGCTGGAGATCAGGGCGCCGTCGTCATGGAGCGGGCTGCGCTGGCGCAACTCCAGCTGCAGCGCCTTCCCTTGCCACCACGACTGCGGCAGCCGCCAACGGCAGGAGGTGTCAAACAGATCACCTTGATGCACCCGCGCACCATCAACCCAAAGCTCCACCTGATCGGCCCACCAGCGCAGGGTGAGCCGGGCCACGACCCCTCCAGCTGGGAGCAGGCGGCCTTCAGCCGCCAGGGTCTGCCAGAGCTCCGGGCAGGGGAGCTCCAGCTGCAACCGCTGCCACTGGCCGCCCCGGGGCCAACTGATCAAGCCACGCGCCTGCCAATCGGGGCGGTGCCGCGGCCCCCACGGATGGCCCAGGGCTTGCCCTAAGGAGCCATCGGGCTGCTCGCAGGCCCACAGGGGCTGGAGATCCCAACGCGAACGTGACTGAAACGTTTCAATCCGGGGGGTCTGGGCTGCGCCAGGGGCCTCAGGCATCGTTGGATAGCAAGCCAAGTCCCATAGGATGATGCGGCTGCCATGGGGTCGACCAGGCCCTCTCCGGCGCCTGTCACTCCCTGTCACCCGCCCGTCTCTCCCACGACCGAACCATGCTCGCCCTCAAGATCTCGGTTTATTCGGTCGTCTTCTTCTTCATCGGGATTTTCGTGTTCGGGTTCCTGGCCAGTGATCCCAGCCGCACCCCCAGCCGCAAAGACCTCGAGGATTGAGCCTCGGCCAAAGCCCATCGAGCCCAGGGGGTCTGAACGTCGTGACCAGGCCCTGAATCCTTGTGGGATGATCACGGCCTTCCTGGCGTGAGCGATCAACGTGCAAGGCCCACGCGCTGCCAGCCCAAGGAGCAGCGCAAGCAAGGTGGCCTGGCTTCAACCAACATTGCAAACCAGGCCTGGCGCCGCCAAGGGCCTGAAGGCCTGGGCGATCCGCCGAAAGCTGCTTCTGGCCGCAGCGCCCATCCTCACCCTGCAGCCCTGGGCAATGGCTCAGGTTGGCCAGCCCCAGACCAGCTCACAACGGGCCGCCATGCCCCTGCCGCCTCCCCCACCACCACAAACGGGGCTGAGCACAACGGCAACTCCCGAGCCAGGGTCTCGGCCCAGACCAACGGCAGCAACCAGCCCCCCAACGCAACCAATCTTCGCCATCGTTGCCGCCGATCAACAGGGCGTTGACGGTGAGCTAGGCGTTTATGTGGCCAAAGGCCACGTGAGGCTGCGCTTCAACGGCTGGACGCTGCTGGCCGATCGCGTCGAAGTGGCGGAACGGAGCCGCAGTTTTTATGCCACAGGCCAGGTTCGCCTGTTCAAAGGAAATCAATACCTCCAGGCCAGCAGCATCCGCTACAGCAACTGGGAAGGCACCGGCGAACTCGAAGACGTCTATGGGGTGATCGACCAGGACACCCTGCAACGCGACGCCGCGATCAACCCCACCACCGCCGCTGCTGGAAGCAATCAGCCCCAGCCAGCCGCCTGGCCAGCCGATCCCAGCTTTGCCTGCCCCCAGCTCAGCGCCAGCCCCAACCGCCGTGCCCTGAGCCTGATTCCGCCGGGCAGCACCCCCCTGCCCACCATGGCGGCCGCCGGTAGCTGCCCTGGAGCCGGGGCAGACCCGAAACCCCAACGGCTGATGGAAGCGCTAGAGCGGGTGACCTTCACCCCCAGCTTCTACAAGACGCCAGACACAGGGGGAGGCAGCCCATCAGACGCACCCAACCCGACCAGCCGGCCGATCCAGTCCCAGCTGGGCAGAGCCACCATCGACCAACGGGTCAGCAATGTGGCTTACCAGCAAAGTTTTAGCGCAGGTTTCCAAGTCAACTTTGGCAGCCTGATTGGCTTCACCGCACCAACCAATAACGCGAGCATCGGCCAGCTGGTCACACCAAGAAATCAAGTACCCAAAGGCGTGATCAGCAAAATTCGCTTCCAAAGCTCCAACCTTCAGATCCAACGGGATACCTGGACGGCCCGCCAGATGGCCTTCACCAACGATCCCTTCACGCCGGCTCGCTCCTGGACCATCGCCCGCAACGTCACGGCGGCATTCAATCCCGATGGCAGCACTGATATCTCGGCCCGCAGCGGCAACATCATTCTCGAAAACAAGGTGTCACTGCCGGCATTTTTCAGCCAAACCCTGGGCAAGGAGCAACCCAGCTTCGCAATTGATGTCGACAACCAGGATCGCGATGG
>JBEDHM010000023.1:0-3689 GCA_041174105.1 Cyanobacteriota bacterium
CCTACAAATGGGCGGAAGTGCTAAGCGCCGATGCCTTTGGCGCCTTTGAAGAAGCCGGCCTCGACGAAGACGATGCCATCGTGGCCATCGGTCGACGCTTCAGAGAGACGGTGTTAAGCCTGGGTGGAAGCCAATCCCCCGCCGATGTGTTCGAGGCCTTCCGCGGCCGCCAACCCTCCAGTGAAGCCCTGATTCGCCAATCCGGGTTGGCATCTTCGCCGCCTGAGGCAATGCCACTGGCCTAGGAAAACTTTGCCGATCAAAACCTTTGCCAAGCAAAACCATTGCCAAGCAAAACCTTTGGCAATCAAGGGGCCAGCAAGGCCATCGAAAGCATCTCCAAGGCCCGTGGATGGGTGATCAATTGGCGATGGGTCCACACCGGCAGTGCTTGGCGGGGCCCGATGGGCAAGTAGGCCCTCCAGCCAGGAAAGACCATCAGATCGGCGGGGCAATAAAAACTGCTGCACGCCACAGGCTCCAGGGCCTCAGGATCGGCGTTGAGTTGCCGCAGCAGTCGACTTCCGAGCTTCATATCCGCAATGCTGGCCAACAGCCGCCGGGGCACCAACTGGGCCAACAAGGTGCCCTGCTGGGGACTGCCCACACTCCAGAAACGCCTGGTGCGTCGATGGCCGCCTAAGCATTGCAACCAGGTGCGGGCCACCACACCCCCCATGGAAAAGCCCAGGAGATCAATCGGTTGATCGGGGCCATAGCGCTCCTCGATCACAGCGCCGAGCCGCTGGGCCAAACGCTCAATCGGTGGAAAGCCCAGCCCATGGGGGAGATGGGGAATCAACAACTCCGGGCGCCTGCCATCCAGATGGGCCTCAAGCCGTTGGAACAGCCGGGGTGTATCCCAAAGGCCATGCACCAACACCAAGGGGGTGGTGATCACAGAGGGTGACATGGAAGGGTTCGGTGGCGAGAACATGGCGACACGATCGCGTGGCGGGGGGAAGCTCCTCCCTTAGGCCTTGTGATACGGACCGCCTTGCAAAATGGTGAGGGCGCGATAGATCTGCTCAACCAACAGCAAACGGGCCAATTCATGGGGAAATGTCATCGCTGAGAGGCTGAACTGAAGAGAAGCCCTGGCCTTGAACGCAGCAGGGAACCCTTCAGCGCCACCGATGGCAAACGCCACACGATCAGAGCCATTCTCATCCAACCAACGGGCAAAGGCCAGGGAATCAAACGGGCGGCCCTCTTCGCTCAAGACCACAAGGCGCTCAGAAGGAAGCAACACATTGGTGATTGCCTCGGCCTCCTTGGAGGGGGTGGAGTCTTTCACTTCAACGATCTGCAAGCCAGGTAGGCGCTTGACATACCCAGCCAAGCCCTCACGCACCCAGGATTTGCGAACTTTTCCCACGGCAATCAGCCGAAAACGGGACAGATTCATCAGCGATCAATCCTGAGCAAAACTGGGGTCAACCATGGAACCTGAGGAGCAACTGCCAAGAACGGGGAGAGGCGATCCCCAGGCAGTTGCCGGACCCTGCGCCCCTCCATGGTCAACCGTGCGACCATAGGCCTGGGCTGAAAACCTTGCCAGGTGCTAGCCCTGCGGTGATCGCAATGGATAGCGTGGCGTGATCGCAATGGATGGCGTGACGCGATTGGCAATGGACAACCCTCAATCAGGGCCGGGAACCGAAGGGCATGGGGATGGGGCCCCTGCGGTTTCAAACCTGCTTGGGGCCCTCGCGCCCATTGCAGAACAATTTCAAATTCCAGAGCCTGTCTGCCAGATCAAACCGCTGGGGGAAGGCAACGTCAACGACACCTTTTGGGTGCGCTGCCAAGGAATCGGTGATCAATTTGTGTTGCAACGCATCAATACCTCGGTGTTTCCCAGGCCTGATTTGGTGATGCACAACATCCTCATGCTTAGCCAACATGCTGAGCAAAAACAGGATCTCGGGCCGACCAATTGGATCACCCCACGGCCCATCCCAAGCCGTGAAACGGGGGATCACTGGGTTCAACACGATGGTGAATGGTGGCGTCTGATCACCTATGTGACGGGGGCAAGAACCCTTCAAACCCTCGACCATCCCCAGCAGGCCGAGCAGATGGGCCGGGCGCTGGGAGTGTTTCATAGCCTTCTCAGTGATTTACCAGCAGATCAACTCGCCGACACCTTGCCCGGGTTCCATGTGACACCGGCCTATCTCCAGGCCTATCACCACACCCTCGAACAGGTGATTGGGCGCATCAACCTCCAGCAAGAGCCATTTCTAGCTGCCTGCCTGGATTTCATCAGCCAACGGGAGGAGGAACTCGATGTCCTGGAATCAGCTTTGCAACAGGGTGAACTGGCAACCCGGGTGATCCACGGAGACCCCAAGGTCAACAACATCATGCTCTGTACCACGACCGGCACAGCGATCGCGATGGTTGACCTCGACACCGTGAAACCGGGCTTGGTGCACTACGACATCGGTGATTGCTGCCGCTCAGGCTGCAATCGCGCTGGCGAGGAGACCACCAACTTGGAAACGGTGGTGTTTGATCTGGAGTTGTTTGAAGCCATTTTGAAGGGTTATCTCACGTCCGCCAAGGGCACCCTGAGCTCCAAGGACTTTGACTACCTCTATGCGGCCATCCGTTTGATACCCCTGGAACTTGGATTGCGCTTCCTCACCGATCATCTCGCCGGCAACCAGTACTTCAAAGTGAAGCGAGCTGGCCATAATCTCGATCGGGCCCGGGTTCAATTCAAGCTCACCGAAAGCATCGAAGCCCAGGTCGATCAAATCCAAGCCATTGTGGATCGCCTTCGCCAAACCATCGCACCTTGAAAGCCCCCGAGTCGATCCCGCAACCCTTCCAACTGGTTCCTTATGAACCCTTGCCGGCTGGGCTCAACCTGACGCTGCAGGGCAGCTGCCAGCGCTCGGAATCAGGCGACGCGCTTTTGCTGCACTACCAGCTCAGCGGCGATCTCGATGCCGTACTGATTCCCGAGCCGGAGCCCGTACCAAGCCGGCGCGATGGGCTATGGGAAACCACTTGCTTTGAGTGCTTTTTCGCCAAACCCAAGGATCCAACCTACTGGGAATTGAACCTCTCACCCTCTGGGGATTGGAACGTCTACAAGCTCGAGCGGTATCGCGAGGGATTGCGGGCCGATCCCGCCTACCCAGGCCTTCGCCCCCAGATTCACCAGCACCGCCTGGAGCTGGAGATCAACGTGGGGATCCCTTTGCCTGCTCAGCTGCGCGAGGGTTCCCAGGTGGAACTCGCCATCTGCGCCGTGGTTGCCTTGCGCCATGGCAACCCCAGCTATTGGGCCCTGCGCCATACCGCCAGCGAAGCCGACTTCCACCGCCGCGACAGCTTTGCCCTGCGGGTTTAAGACTCCCCAGTGGGCCAATGGCGCCGCCGCAGAATCGCCACATCACCGCCAAAGCCAGCCACGGGCACCTGGCATTTGCGCAGCTCCAGCTGGGTGGGCACGGGGCCATACAGCTGTTGCACCAGATCAAGCATCTGCTCGCTGTAATGCTCGATCGTCTGACAAACCATCGAGCGGGCCTGACTTTGCAGGGCGGTGATCACCAGGCTGTAATCGAGCGTCTCGGCCAGCGCGTCGCTGCTGCCCGCCCTGGTTGCATCGAGCCCCAGGCGAAGGTCCACCTCAAACCATTGCCCCAACTCGCGCTCCACGCCCAGCACCC
>JBEDHM010000024.1:0-3852 GCA_041174105.1 Cyanobacteriota bacterium
CCTCTACGGCGATGGGGCCAACGTGCGCGATTGGCTTTACGTGGACGACCACGTGGAAGCCCTGCTGCTGGCGGCCACCCGTGGCCGTCTGGGGGAGAGCTACTGCGTGGGGGGGCTTTCCGCCGCTGGAAGCAGTGAACGCACCAACCGCCAGGTGGTGGAAGCGATCTGTGCCCTGATGGACCAGCGCCGGCCTGGCGGGGCTCCCCATGCCCGGCTGATCAGCCTGGTGAGTGATCGACCGGGCCATGATCGGCGCTACGCCATTGACCCCACCAAGATCAGCACCGAGCTGGGCTGGCAACCCCGCCACAGCTTTGAGCAGGGCCTGGCCGCCACGGTGGATTGGTACCTCAGCCACGGCGATTGGTGCGCCCAGGTTCGCCAGCGCTCCGGTTACCAAGGCCAGCGCATTGGGGTAGCCGCGATTTGACCGAGGGCACCCCTGTGGTGCAAGCTCACTGGGTCGGCAGCGAACGCAAGTTCGGCCCGGCATGCGGATGTAGCTCAGTGGTAGAGCATCTCCTTGCCAAGGAGAGGGTCGAGAGTTCGAATCTCTTCATCCGCTTGATTTCCAGCTCTTGCGCAGCATCAGCTGCTGTTTTCCCATCGGTTCAAAGCCCAGTTGGCCATAAAAGCCTGCACTGTTGGTTGTCATCAGGTAAGTGCGTTCCACTTCCTGGAGGGCTGGCGCTTGGAGCAGGGTTTCCACCAGCCGCCGGCCGAGTCCTTGGCCCTGGTGGCTTTCCGCGACCACCACATCCCAGAGAACGGCCCGATACAAGCCATCACTGGTGGCCCGGCCGAAGCCGATCAGATCTCCCCCCTGCCAGGCACTCACGGATGCTTGGCTGCCCGCAAGCATCCGCTTGAGGGCTGAGGGATGGCGCCCCTGGGCCCAAAAGCTATGGCGATCCAACAGGTTCTGCAGTTGTTGGATGCCACCACGCTTGAGCCGAAGGCGCCAGGCGCCTGGTCCATGGAGCAGGAGGGTGATCCCTCCCTGCGCCTTGGCCATGGATCCGTGAGCAAGGGCCCTTCATTCTGCCCGGTGGGACTTCAGCCTTTGAGAACGGAAAACTCTGCGGCGGCTTTCAGTAGGCTGCCCCCACAGGTGTGGTTGGCCCTTTCCGATGCTCAAGCTGCTGCTGGGTGATCCCAATGCCCGCAAGCTGAAGCGCTACCAGCCCCTGGTCTCCGACATCAACCTGTTGGAGGAGGAGATCACCCCCCTCTCCGACGATGAGCTGCGCGGGCTCACCAGTGAATTCCGCCAGAAACTGGCCAATGCGGCCGCCGCAGGGGGCAGCGCCCAGGCGATCGCGGTCCGGGAGAAAGCCCTGCTTGATGAACTGCTTCCGCAGGCCTTTGCCGTGGTGCGCGAGGCCGGCAAGCGCGTGCTGGGCATGCGCCACTTCGATGTGCAGCTGATCGGCGGCATGGTGCTGCACGAGGGCCAGATCGCCGAGATGAAAACTGGCGAGGGCAAAACCCTGGTGGCCACCCTGCCGGCCTACCTCAATGCCCTCACGGGACGGGGTGTGCATGTGGTGACGGTGAACGACTACCTGGCCCGGCGCGATGCCGAGTGGATGGGGCAGGTGCACCGTTTTCTGGGCCTGTCGGTGGGCTTGATCCAGCAGGACATGGCGCCGGCGGATCGACGCCGCAACTATGGCTGCGATATCACCTATGCCACCAACTCCGAGCTCGGCTTCGATTACCTGCGCGACAACATGGCGAATGACATCGCCGAGGTGGTGCAGCGCGAGTTTCAGTATTGCGTGATCGACGAAGTTGATTCGATCCTGATTGATGAGGCCCGGACGCCGTTGATCATCTCCGGCCAAGTGGAGCGGCCCCAGGAAAAGTACCGCCAGGCGGCGGAGGTGGCCTCCCAGTTGCTCCGGGCCGAGGAAATGGGCAAAGACGGCATCGACCCCGAAGGCGATTACGAGGTGGATGAGAAGCAGCGCAACGTGACGCTCACCGATGAGGGCTATGCCAAGGCTGAGGAACTCCTGGGCGTGCAAGATTTGTTCAATCCTGAGGATCCCTGGGCCCATTACATCAACAACGCCCTGAAAGCCAAAGAGTTGTTCGTCAAAGATGTCAACTACATCGTTCGCGGCAGTGATGCGGTGATCGTGGATGAATTCACCGGCCGGGTGATGCCCGGTCGCCGCTGGAGTGATGGCCAGCACCAGGCGATTGAGGCCAAAGAGGAGCTACCGATCCAGCCCGAAACCCAAACCCTAGCCTCGATCACCTACCAGAACTTCTTCCTGCTCTATCCGCGCTTGGCAGGCATGACCGGCACAGCCAAAACGGAAGAGGTGGAATTCGAGAAGACCTACAAGCTCGAAGTCACGATTGTGCCCACCAACCGGGTGCGCTCGCGCAGCGATTGGACCGACCAGGTGTACAAAACTGAGCCCGCCAAATGGCAGGCCGTGGCCAATGAAACTGCGGCGATTCACAAGGAAGGCCGTCCGGTGTTGGTGGGAACCACCAGCGTGGAGAAATCGGAGTTGCTCTCAGCCCTGCTCGCTGAACAGCAAATTCCCCACAACCTGCTCAATGCCAAACCCGAGAATGTGGAGCGGGAGGCCGAAATCGTGGCCCAGGCTGGCCGTTCCGGGGCTGTGACGATCGCCACCAACATGGCTGGCCGGGGTACCGACATCATCTTGGGGGGCAACAGCGATTACATGGCCCGCCTCAAGCTGCGGGAAGTGCTCTTGCCCCAGCTGGTGCGGCCGGAAGAAGGGCATAAGCCGCCGGTTCCCTTGCAACGCTCCCAGGAGGGGGGTGGTGGATTTTCGGGCAGCGGCAAAGCCTCAGCGGCCCAGTCCTTCAAAGCGCCCAGCGAAGCTCGGGCGATTGGTGCCCTGTATCCCTGTGCCCTCAGCGAGGAGGCGGATGGGGCCCTGGCCCAGCTCGCCAAGGAGTTGGTGAAAGCTTGGGGCGATCGAGCTCTCACGGTGCTGGAGCTGGAGGACCGCATTGCCCAGGCGGCTGAAAAGGCCCCCACCGACGATCCCCAGATCCAGGCCCTGCGGGACTGCATTGCCCAGGTGAAGGCCGAATACGACGTGGTGGTGAAACAGGAGGAGGTGCGGGTCCGTGAGACCGGTGGCCTGCATGTGATCGGCACCGAGCGCCACGAATCCCGCCGGGTGGATAACCAGCTGCGGGGTCGCGCTGGCCGGCAGGGAGACCCGGGAAGCACCCGCTTTTTCCTGTCGCTGGAAGACAACCTGCTCCGCATTTTTGGCGGCGAACGGGTGGCTGGGCTGATGAATGCCTTCCGGGTGGAGGAGGACATGCCGATCGAATCCGGCATGCTCACCCGCTCCTTGGAGGGAGCCCAGAAAAAGGTGGAGACCTACTACTACGACATCCGTAAGCAGGTGTTTGAGTATGACGAGGTGATGAACAACCAGCGCAAAGCGGTCTATGTGGAGCGGAGGCGCGTTTTGGAAGGGCGCGAGCTCAAGCAGCAGGTGATCGGCTATGGCGAGCGCACCATCGACGACATCGTGGAGGCTTATGTGAATCCCGATCTGCCGCCGGAAGAATGGGATCTGGCTAATCTGCTTGCCAAGGTAAAAGAATTCATTTACCTGCTCGAAGATCTCGCCCCGGATCAATTGCAGGGGCTGCAGATGGAGGAGCTCAAGGCCTTCCTGCAAGAGCAGATGCGCAATGCTTACGACATCAAGGAAGGCCAAGTTGATCAGCAGCGTCCAGGGCTGATGCGGGAGGCCGAGCGCTTCTTTATCTTGCAGCAGATCGATACCCTCTGGCGCGAGCACCTGCAGGCGATGGAGGCGCTGCGGGAATCAGTCG
>JBEDHM010000025.1:0-3044 GCA_041174105.1 Cyanobacteriota bacterium
GCACCACAACCGCAAGGCCGATGCCCCCAGTGGCACCTGCATCAAAACGGCGGAGTTGATCGAGGAGTTGGGCAAAAACTTCAATCCCCTGCAGGTGGAGGAGCACGAAACCCTGGCGGGCTGCCGTGGCGGCCAACGGGAGAGCGGCCTGCGGCTGCACTCGATCCGCTTGCCGGGGCTGGTGGCCCACCAAGAGGTGATGTTTGGCGCCCCCGGGGAGACCTACACCCTGCGCCACGACACCATCGATCGCTCGGCCTACATGCCCGGGGTCTTGCTCTGTGTGCGAAAAGTGCGCAGCTTGGGGGGGCTGGTTTACGGCCTCGAACGCCTCCTGTGACAAAGGGCCCCCGATGCTGATCCCCTTGCGCCCGGGCGAGTTGCCCCGGTTGATCCCGGCGGTGGCCACGGGCCCCCAGTTCAACGCCTGCACGGGCAATCCGGAAAAGGTGCTGCGCCGCGTACTGATTTCGGTGATCGGGGCGGTGCTGACCCTGTTGATCAGCCAGACCTTGTTGTTCAGCAGCCAGTTCGGCCCGGTGTTTTTGGTGTTCGGGGTGGTGTTTGCCCTCTACCTGATGTGGGGGCCGATCCTGGAAGCCGGTCAGAAAAACGCAGGCCTGAGGCGCTATCCCGCCGCAGGGATTTTTGAAGGGGAGATCGCCGATCTGTACACCACCGATGTGGTGGAGGATCGGCGCGAGCAGGCCAACAAGCAGGGGCGGCTGGAATTGGTGGAGAACCGCCGCACCTGGCTCACCCTGGAGCTGGAGGACGAAGACGGCTACCTAGGCAAGGTGCGCTTCCCATTTGAGAAAAAGCACCAAAAAATCAGGGCCGGCATGGTGGTGCGGGTGCTGGTGCTCAGCGAGCGCAAGGATTTTTCCCGGATCGGCGCCCTCAGCGATGCCTGGCTTCCCCAGTTGAAGCTGTGGGTGGGCGAATACCCCTACCTGCTGCGTCCCGCCTTTGAGGAGCTCTGCCTGAAGCGTCTTCGCTGAAGGCGGCCCCAAGCCCTGCAATATTGCGTTACAATTCGCGTAACAACCCGTTACGAGGCACCCATGACCCAGGCCACTCCTTCCTTCGCTGCTCCCGCTCCCGGCACCATTCGTGGTGCCACCGTGACCACCGAAGATGGCGGCCGTCTCAACGCTTTTGCCACCGAGCCCCGCATGGAAGTGGTGGACGTGCAAAGCAGCTGGGGTTTCCACGAGCGCGCTGAAAAGCTCAACGGCCGCATGGCCATGCTCGGCTTCATTGCGCTGCTGGCCACCGAATTGGCCCTGGGCGGTGAGTCGTTCACCCGCGGCCTGCTCGGCATTGGCTGAGCCCCATCCGCAGGCTCCGTTGACCCCCCTGCCGCAGCAGACTTGCTGCGGCTTTTTTGTGCCGATCGCTTGGCCCTCGCACCCATGTACTCGGCCCAGGTGATCGGGGCTGGCCCCACCGGAGCCCTCGCCGCCCTTGCCCTGGCCGATGCGGGCTGGCAGGTGGCGATCTCCGATTCCCTTGATCGGGATGCCCTTTTGGCGCGAAGTCGCGCCTACGCCTTCAGCCATTCCAGCCAGCGGCTGCTGGAGCGGTTGGGTCTTTGGGCCGCCTTGGCCCAGGCGATGGTGCCCTTTCGCCAGCTCCAACTCCAGGATCTCGGCGCCCGGGCCGCCGTGCTGTTTTCCGTGGCCGATCTGGGCCCCCGGCTGGCCCGACAACCTGATGGGGCGGTGGGTTGGATTGCCCAGCACCGGCCCTTGCTGGGGCTGCTATTGGATCGCCTGGCGGCCCACCCGGCGATCACCCTGCAGCTGGGCCAGACCCAGACGCCCCGAGAAGCCCACCTGGTGGTGGCCGCCGATGGTCCCCATTCCCCCACCCGGGAGGCCCTCGGCATTGGCCTCTGCCACTGGAGCTATCGCCAGAGCTGTCTGACGGCCCTGGTGCAACTGCGCGGCAGCGCTGTCGATGAGGCCTGGGAACTGCTGCGTCCGGAGGGCCCCTTTGCGATCCTGCCCCTGGGCGAAGGCTTGGTGCAGGTGGTCTGGAGTGCCCCCCAGGGCCGCTGCCGTCAGCTGGAGAGCCTGGGCGATGCGGCCTTTCTGGATGCCCTCGCCGGTGCCCTGCCCGATCGCTTCCAGCCCGATGCCCTGCTCGATCAACCGCGGGCCTTTCCGGTGTCGCTGCAGTGGGCCCGCCGCCAACACCGCGGCCACACCGTTTTGGTGGGGGAGAGCGGCCATCGCTGTCACCCCGTGGGCGGCCAGGGCTTGAACCTGTGCTGGCGCGATGTGGCCCAACTGCACCGGCTGGCGCAGCGGGTGACCTCCGGCCGTCTGGCGGTGGAGCGCTTGCCAGCCGCCTATGGCCGGAGCCGCTGGCCTGATCTCGCGCTCACCTTGGCGGCCACCGATGGGCTCGTGCGCCTGTTTTCCAACCGCTCGCCGGTGCTCCTCCCCCTGCGCCGCCTCGCGCTGGCTTTGATGGTCCGCCTGCCGCTGCTGCGCCGCCTCAGCCTGGCGGCCATGACCTACGGACCTTGCCACGGGCTCGGCGGCTGATCAGGATGGGCTCTCTGCCCGGGCGGCTTTGGTGATCAGCAGCGCCCCCCAGCCGCCCCCATCGGCTGCCCTGGTGGCCTATCTCCGCCACCATGTGGGATTGGGCGAGAACGCCCTGGCCCTGGGGTTAAAGCAGGCCCAGCTCGAGCAGGCGCCCCTGCCGGTGGTGCTCTGGCGCTTTGGCCTGATCAGCCTCGAGCAGTTCGATCAGGTGGTCAGCTGGCAGCACAACCAGAACTAGCTGGCGGCACCACCAGAACTAGCTGGCGGCACCACCGGCCTCAGCTGTAGATGATCAACGACTCGATCGGTTGGTCGGCGGGCAGTTTGCGGCGCCCTTCCAGGGCGGCCAATTCAGCCACAAAACCAAAGCCACACAGGCTTCCGCCCGCAGCAGCCACCAACTCGGCACAGGCAGCGGCGGTGCCGCCGGTGGCCAGCAGATCATCGATCACCAGCACCTTGGGGGCACCTGCGAGGGCATCACTG
>JBEDHM010000026.1:0-2955 GCA_041174105.1 Cyanobacteriota bacterium
TCCCCAGACAGCACCCCGGGCGGGCAAGCTGCCTGAGCAGGTGCTGGCGACCCTGCCCAAGTCAGAGCCCACCTCAGCCGATCCCCAAGCCGCTGCTTCCGCCTCCCCCGCCAACGAGGAGCCCACCCCATGACGATCGCCGCTACCACCCAGCTGATCTGTTTTGCCGTTCTTTCGGCCACCCTGGTGCTGGGGGCCCTTGGGGTGGTGCTCCTGCCCAACATTGTCTATTCCGCGTTTCTGCTGGGGGGCGTGTTCCTATCGGTGGCGGGCCTTTACTTGCTGCTCAATGCCAGTTTTGTGGCGGCGGCCCAGGTGCTCGTGTACGTGGGCGCGGTCAACGTGCTGATCCTGTTCGCGATCATGCTCGTGAACAAAAAGGAAAACCTGGCGGCGATTCCCGGCTTGGCCCTGCGGAGGGTGTTGTCGGGGGCGGTGTGCGGTGGTTTGTTGCTGCTCCTGATCCGGGTGGCCGTGGCCACCCCCTGGCCCTTGAACGGACAGGCGCCGGTGGGGGAAGACGCCACCATCCGCATTGGCGAACATTTGTTCAGCGACTACCTGTTGCCGTTTGAATTGGCGTCGGTGTTGTTGTTGATGGCCATGATCGGCGCCATTGTGTTGGCCCGCCGCGATGTGATTGCCACCGATGTGATCACCGGAGAGCCGGTGGATCAGGGCCTGATTGAGAAGGCGCGCACCCCGCTCCTGCTCGACAAGACCCCCGGTTAGCCGGTAGCCCCCTTGGCTGGCCAGGGTTGCCTGGCTTTCAGTCAGCTCCCACTTGATTCAGCCTTCAAACCAGATTCCACCCACCCCATGGATCCCAGCGTCTCCAACGGCATCCCGCTCCAGGCCTACCTGATCCTGGCGGCGGTGTTGTTCTGCGCCGGCGTATGGGGCCTGATCAACAGCCGCAATGCCGTGCGGGTGTTGATGAGCATTGAGCTGATGCTCAATGCGGTGAATCTCAACCTGATGGCCTTCTCCGACTACCTCGATGGGCAGCTGATCCGCGGCCAGGTGTTCACCATTTTTGTGATCACCGTGGCGGCAGCCGAAGCAGCCGTGGGGTTGGCGATCTTGCTCTCCCTCTACCGCAACCGCGAAACGGTGGACATGGAGCGTTTCAACCTGCTGCGCTGGTAGCGCCCTTCCCCCATGCTGCTGGATCGGGTTTGGCTGATTGCACGCTCCGGCAGCCAGGCCGCCCAGCGCCAGGCCAAGCGCTGCGCCGACGACCTGCGCAGTCAGGGTTCCCAGGTGGTGGTGGCCCAGAGCGGCCTCACGGCCAATCCGTTTCCGGGCCTGCTGGCCACTGAGCCCGCTTTGCCGGATTTGGCCCTGGTGCTCGGGGGCGATGGCACCGTGCTCGGCGCTGCCCGCCACCTCGCCCCCTTAGGGGTGCCGATCCTCAGTTTCAACGTGGGGGGCCACCTGGGGTTTCTCACCCATGAGCGCCGGCTGCTGCGCTTGAGCGGTGAGGAGCATTGCCTCTGGGACCGTTTGCGCGAAGACCGTTTTGCCCTGGAGCGGCGGATGATGCTCCAGGCCCACATTGAACGGGGTGGTGAGCCATCGGCCCTGGCTGGTGCCGATGGCGTCACCGGCGGGCTTCCGCCGGGGGAGGAGCTCCATTTGGCCCTCAATGATTTTTATTTCCGCCCCGCCCTCGATGAGGTGTCGCCCACCTGCGTGCTTGAGCTAGAGATCGACGGCGAGGTGGTGGATCAATACCGCGGTGATGGGCTGATCATGGCCACTCCCACCGGCTCCACCGGCTACGCGATGGCCGCCGGAGGACCCATCCTTCATCCGGGCATCGAGGCGATCGTGGTCAATCCGATTTGCCCGATGAGCCTCTCCAGCCGCACGGTGGTGGTGCCTCCCCGCTCCCTGCTCTCGGTGTGGCCGTTGGGGGAAACAAGCCGTCGGGTGAAGCTCTGGAAGGACGGCGCCCGTGCCACCGAGCTGGAGCCGGGGGATCGGGCCGTGGTGCAGCGCAGCTCCCATCCCGCCCTGCTGGTGGTGCTTGAACAGAGCCCCTCTTACTACCGCACCCTCACCCACAAGCTCCACTGGGCGGGCAGTCTCACGGCTGCGGAGCCGTCCCACAACTAGCCCCCATGGCCCTAGAAATCGAGCGACGCTTTCTGGTGCATGGCGATGACTGGCGCCAGGCGGTTCGCTGGCAAGCCCGTCTGCAGCAGGGTTACCTGGTGAGCGGCGCCGAGGGCTTCACGGTGCGGGTGCGTTCGGCCAGGCAGACAGCCGGGGAGACGGCTGGTGAAACGGCTGGTGAAACGACGGGTGAAACGGCCTGGCTCACCTTGAAAACAGCGGGCAGTGCCGATGGCCTGGTGCGCCATGAGTTTGAGTATCCGATCCCCATGGCCGATGCCCAGGCCCTGTTGGATCTGGCGCCCCACCAACTCAGCAAGTGGCGCCATGGCTTGAGCTGGCCAGGAGGCGACTGGGTACTGGATGTGTTTGAGGGCGCCAATGGGCCCCTGGTGGTGGCCGAAGTGGAGTTGGCCGATCCCGAGCAGCCCCTGGAGATTCCTGGCTGCTGCGTGCTCGAGCTTACCGGCCATGGCTGCTTGAGCAATGCTGCGTTGGCCCAACAGCCCCTGCAGGATTGGCCTGAGCCGCAGCGAACGGCCCTGCTAGCTGGGGCTGATCACTGGTTCGAGCTTTGATCGCTGAACGCAGGTGAGTTGGCGATACGAGCGCGAACGCATTGGTGGGCGTTGCTTCAGCTCGGGCCCAGGGAGATCAGGAATCCGTCTCTAGGGCGCAGCAGTTGAACCCGTCACGGCAGATCTTGCCGTTGTCCATGGCCCAGTTGAGCAGGGCTACCCGATTTTTAGCCCCTGTTTTGGTGAAGATATTGCTCACGTGGTTATCCACGGTGCGCTTGCTGATGGTGAGAGCTTGGGCGATTTCCTGGTTGGT
>JBEDHM010000027.1:0-2777 GCA_041174105.1 Cyanobacteriota bacterium
GGTTGCCAGAAACAACGGAGGGCGCTGACAAGCAACGCCATGGCCGTTATTTCTTCTTGCCAGCCACGGTTTTACGGGCGCCACGCCGGGTACGGGCATTGGTGCGGGTGCGTTGGCCACGCACGGGCAAGCCCATGCGGTGACGCCGACCGCGCACACAGCCGATGTCCTGCAGACGCTTGAGGGCCATGCCCTCCTGGCGCCTGAGGTCGCCTTCGAGGGTGAACCCGTCGGCGGCACCCCGCAGTTTTTGAACGTCAGCGTCGCTGAGATCCTTGACCCGCGTATCGGGGTTGACACCCGTTTTGGCCAGAATTTTCTGGGCACGGGTCAAACCAATGCCATACACATAGGTGAGAGCGATCTCGACCCGCTTGTCGCGAGGGATATCGACGCCGGCAATCCGAGCCACGTGGGAAAACGTTTCAGTGTGAACAGAAATTGGACCTAGCCCTGCCTTGGCGGGCTGTTGCAGCTGCTCCCGGGTGGAGCGGCCATGGGGCTGATCAGCCCTGGCGCTGCTTGTGCTTGGGATTGGTGCAGATCACCATCACCCGGCCGTGGCGACGAATCACCCGGCACTTGTCGCACATTTTTTTGACTGAGGCACGCACCTTCATGGGCGTTGTGCTCTCCGATTTTGCAAACGAGCAACCTATCACATGGGTCAACCACCAACCTGGTGATGGTTCAGGCGAGCAGCTGCTCGATCCGGCCGGCAATGGCTTCCACGCTGCCGGCCGCTTCCACGGATTCCAGCAACCCTTGGGCGCGGTAATGGCTGATCAGGGGGGCGGTTTGCTCCCGGTACACCGTCAGGCGGTGGCGAATCACGCTTTCGTTGTCATCGGCGCGACCCCGGCCCAACAGCCGTTGGATCAACAGGTCATCGTCGAGCTCCATCAGCACCACCAACTCAATCTGCTGCCCGAGTTCTTCAAGCAGTTGGCCCAGGGCTTCGGCCTGGCTCAGGTTGCGGGGGAAGCCATCGAGAAGCCAGCCGCCGCCGCCTGCGGCCGCCTGCTGCTCCAATCGGCTGCGCACGATCGCGAGCACCAGGGCATCACTGACCAGCTCGCCCCGGGCCATCACGGCTTCGGCCTCCTGGCCCAGGGGGCTGCCGGCCTGCACTTCGGCCCTCAGCAGATCACCGGTCGAGAGATGCAACAGGCCGTGGTTGGCGGCCAGTTGTTGGGCTTGGGTGCCCTTGCCGGCCCCCGGGGGGCCGAGGAACAGGAGGCGTTGCTTCATGGCGGATGGCTTGAAAAATGGAGAGAAGCGGGGAATGGGAGTTTTCTCTCCCAACTGCTTTGGGGCGGCCTATTGGCGCACCATGCCCTCGTAGCGCTGGGAGATCACGTAGGTCTGCACCTGCTTGGCGGTGTCGATCGCCACCCCGACCAGGATCAACAGGGAGGTGGCCCCGAGCCCCTGGAAGGTGCGCACCTGGGTGGCGCCCTCCACGGCGGAGGGGATGATCGCCACCGCCCCGAGAAACACGCCGCCCAGCAGGGTGAGCCTGTTTTGAACGCCGCCCAGGTAGTTAGCGGTGGCCGACCCAGGCCGCACCCCTGGAATGGCCACACCGCTGCGCTTGAGGTTGGTGGCGATGTCGAGCGGGTTCACCGTGAGCGAGGCGTAGAAAAAGCCAAAGCCGCAGATCAGGGCAAAGAAGACCAGGGCATAGAGCCAGGGGGTGCTGCTGTTGGGGTTGAGGTAGCCCGCCACCTGGATCAGCCAGGGATTGCGGGTGATGTTGGCCACCGTGAGGGGCAGGAAGACCACCGCCGAGGCAAAGATGATTGGCATCACGCCGCCGGCGTTGAGCTTGAGCGGCAGGTAGCTCTGGCGGGCCGAGAGCAGGTTGGCTCCGCCTACCTGGCGCTTGGCACTCACGATCGGGATGCGGCGGTTGCCTTCCTGCACAAAGATGATCCCCACGATCGTCAAAAGGAACACCACCACCAACACCACGATGCCGCCCACGGTGCTGCGATCACCGCTCTGGGCCAGCTCGATGGTGGAACCCAGCGCCTTGGGCAGGGTGGCCACGATGTTCACAAAGATCACCAGGGAGGCCCCCTGGCCAATGCCCCGCTCGGTGATCACCTCACTGATCCACATCACCACCATCGAACCGGTGACCAGGGCCAGGGCCGTCTGCAACACAAACACCGGCTCAGACAGCCCCTCGGTGGCGTACTGGCGCAGGATCAAGGCGAAGACAAAGCTCTGCAGGATGCCCCAGCCCAGGGCCACATAGCGGGTGATCTGGGCGATTTTGCGCCGGCCGGCCTCCCCTTCGTTTTTCTGGAGATCCTCCAGTTGGGGCAGGGCTGCGGTGAGCAGCTGGATGATGATCGAGGCGTTGATAAAGGGCAGGATGCCCAGGGCAAACACCCCCAGGGTGGAGAGGCCCCCGCCGGTGAAGATGTCGAGAAAGCCGATCAGTTGCCCCCCCTTGGAGAGGAAATCGGCAAAGGCCACCCGGTCGATCCCGGGCATGGGGATGTAGATCCCGAGCCGCACCACCAGCAGCAACGCCAGGGTGGTGATCACCCGGTCGCGCAGACCTTTCGACTGGATCAGTTGGCTGAGGATTTCCCCGGCACTGGGGTTGCGACCCCGGCTAAGCAACATGGTAAGTGGGGGCGGGAGGGCGTGGAGGACACGCGACAAAGCCGTCTGCTGAACCCGAGGAGTGGCCCCAGGGACAGGCAGACGGCTCAGACCATAGGGCCGCAGGGGCCCCAGGCGTTCGCGCGCAAGCGGGAATC
>JBEDHM010000028.1:0-5692 GCA_041174105.1 Cyanobacteriota bacterium
CCTTGGCGGCGCGCCCGCCACCGGAGGTGCCCGTTTTGGCATCAATCACGATGCCGCTGGTTTCAATCAACCCCTGTTTCAGGAAGGGGAGCAAGCCCAGCAGCGACGCCGTGGGGAAACACCCCGGGGCAGCGACCAAACGGGCCTGGCTGATGCGATCGGAATCCCATTCCGGCAGGCCGTACACCGCCTGCTCACACAACACCGTGTCGCTGCGATGCACTTGCTTCGCCTCAGCCGCGTAGACCTCCTGCCACTGGCTCAGATGGCGGTAGCGATAGTCGGCGGAGAGATCCACCACGCGCACACCCCGCTCCAGGAGGGCCGGCACCATCTGGGCCGCCAGGCCATTGGGCAGGCTGAGCACGGCAAAGTCGGCCGCTTCAGCGATCAGCTCGGGGTCGGGGCTTTGCACCACCGGATCTCCCTCCAGGGGTAAAAACGGCACCAACTCACTCCAGCGCTTGCCGCTGCTGCGCTCCCCACCGAGGAAGGTGACGTCGAGGCCAGGGTGCCGATGGAGCAGGCGCAGGGTTTGCAACCCCCCATAACCACTGGCGCCAATCACCGCAACGCGCTTGCTAGCCATGGCCGGCACCATCGAGCTGAACGACTCGGGCTTTATAAAGGATGATTGCTTTTGGGCCCACGGGCCTGGTTGGCATTCCCTTGACCCTTCTGCGTGATCCGCTGAGTCATCAGCCTGCCCCTAGCCAAGGCCCCGAGATTGCCTTTGATCCCATCGCCGACGCGTTGGCCGCGATCCGCAATGGCGAATCGATCGTGGTGGTGGATGACGAAAACAGGGAAAACGAGGGGGATTTGATCTGCGCGGCCCAGTTCGCCACCCCTGAACAGATCAACTTCATGGCCACCGAAGCGCGGGGCCTGATCTGCCTGGCGATGGAGGGCGAACGACTCGACGCGCTGGATCTGCCCTTGATGGTGGATCGCAACACCGACAGCAACCAAACCGCGTTCACCGTGAGTGTGGATGCCGGACCAGAACACGGCGTGAGCACGGGGATTTCGGCCGACGACAGGGCGCGAACGATCCAGGTGGCCATCCACCCCCAGAGCCGCCCCTCCGACCTGCGGCGCCCGGGCCACATCTTTCCCCTGCGGGCCAAGCAGGGGGGCGTGCTGAAACGCGCCGGCCACACCGAGGCCGCCGTGGACCTGTCCAGGCTGGCCGGTTTGTATCCGGCGGGGGTGATCTGCGAAATCCAGAACGCCGATGGGTCGATGGCCCGGCTGCCCCAGTTGGTGGAGTACGCCCAACGGCACGCCCTCAAGCTGATCAACATCGCCGATTTGATCCGCTACCGGCTGGATACGGAGCGTTTCGTGCGGCGCCAAGCAGAGGCGTCCCTGCCGAGCGCCTTCGGTAGCTTCCGCGCCATCGGCTATCGCAATGAGCTCGATGGCAGCGAGCATGTGGCCATCGTCAAGGGCCATCCGGAATTGGCCCAGGGCCCGGTGCTGGTGCGGGTGCACTCGGAATGCCTCACCGGGGACGCCTTCGGCTCCCTGCGCTGTGATTGCCGCCCCCAACTCGAGGCCGCCCTGCGGATGCTGGAAGCCGAAGGCGAGGGGGTGGTGGTGTACCTGCGCCAGGAGGGCCGCGGCATCGGCCTGATCAACAAGCTCAAGGCCTACTCCCTCCAGGACTCCGGTCTCGACACGGTGGAGGCCAATGAGAAGCTCGGCTTTGCCGCCGACCTTCGCAACTACGGGGTGGGGGCCCAGATCCTCAGTGATCTAGGGGTTCACAGGCTCAAGTTGATCACCAACAACCCCCGCAAAATCGCGGGTCTGGGGGGCTACGGACTGCAGGTGGAGGAGCGCGTGCCCCTGGTGATGGATGCCGGTCAGCACAACGCGGCCTACCTCCAGGCCAAGCGCACCAAGCTGGGACATCTGATGGATGGTCCCAAGGCCGTTCTGGCGTGGCAGCGGGTGGAGCAGGCGCCGGAAGAATCGTGGCTCGCCGATGCCCTGCAGCACCACGAACAATTGGAACACTTGGCCAAGTCGCTGGGCTTAAGCCTGGAGCGGGAGGAGCATCCGCGGCTGCTGGCCCTGCTCAACCAGCCCGATCTGGCGGTGTTGGTGGGCCCTGGCGATGGCGAGTTGCTGCAACCGAAGGTCATCGGCCAGCTACTCGCCGCCATGGGCCGCTGGCAAGGCACTGGCCAGGTGAGTGTGCTGCTGGCCCCCGACGGCCAGCGCACCAGCCACCCAAGCGTGGGGCTTGAACCCCAAAAACGCCAACTCGCCGAGCTGCAAAGGGGTGAACCCTCGGGAACCGGGCTCCAGCCACTGGAGCCAGGGGCCTTTCTGATCTGGCGCTAAAGCCAGGGCGCAGTCCTCAGGGCTGGATGGTGACCTTGTTGATCTTGGTGCCCTTTTTGATCGCTAGCACCACATCCAGATTGCCGGTGTGGCCAAACACGGTATGCACCCCATCGAGATGGGGTTGGGCGCCATGGCAGAGGAAAAACTGGGAGCCACCGGTGTTTTTGCCGGCATGGGCCATGGAGAGGCTGCCAGCCTGGTGCTTCTGAGCGTTGATTTCGCAGTTGATCGTGTAGCCAGGACCGCCGGTGCCTGCCATGCCGCGGGAGCCCTCACGGCTATTGGGGCAGCCGCCCTGGGCCATGAAGCCATCGATCACCCGGTGAAATGCCAGGCCGTCATAGAAGCCCGATTCAGCCAATTTGACGAAATTGGCCACGGTGCCAGGCGCATCCGCGTCAAAGAGCTCAATCTCGATGCTGCCGGCATCGGTGTCCATCAAGGCTTTGGTCACAGCACTCAGGAATCAGCCCAAACTGTATGGGGCCGCCTTGTTGGATGGGGGCTGCCCCAGGCCCTTGGCGCAACAATGGCCGATATCAGCGCGTTGAGCCATGGCCAGCACCTCAGAAGTTCTGCATGGGTCTGCGTTGGGTGAAGGAGATCTGGGAACGGCGCGCCTGGGGGTGATCGGCGGCAGTGGTCTCTATGCCATGGATGGGCTGGAAGACGTCCGCAAGGTGAAGGTGAAAACCCCCTACGGCAAAACGTCCGATGCCCTCCGGCTCGGTCGGTTGGGGGATCTGGAGGTGGTGTTCCTGGCCAGGCATGGCCGGCACCACAGCTTCACACCCACGGAGGTGCCCTATCGAGCCAACATCTGGGCCCTGCGATCGCTGGGGGTGCGCTGGATCCTGTCGGTGTCGGCGGTGGGATCCCTGCAGGAGGAGGTGCGCCCCCTCGACATGGTGGTGCCCGATCAATTCATAGACCGCACCCATCAACGCCCCCTGACCTTTTTTGGTGACGGTGTAGTGGCCCATGTGGGGCTGGCAGATCCCTTCTGCCCTGCCTTAAGCCGGCTGTTGGCCGATGTGGGAGAGAGCTTGATGCCCGAAGGCAGGCGCCTGCATCGCGGCGGCACCTACCTGTGTATGGAAGGACCAGCCTTCTCCACCCGGGCCGAATCGGAGCTGTATCGCAGCTGGGGCTGCTCGGTGATCGGCATGACCAACCACACCGAGGCTCGCCTGGCACGGGAGGCTGAAATTGCCTACAGCACGCTGGCGATGGCCACCGACTACGACTGCTGGCACCAGGACCATGCCAGCGTCACCGTGGAGATGGTGATCGACAACCTCAAGGCCAACGCGGCCATGGCCCAGGAGATCGTGCGCATGACCGCCGAACGGCTGGCGGCCCACCGGATTCCCAGTGGGGCCCACCATGCCCTTCGCCATGCCCTGATGACCCCCAAAGAGGCGGTGCCGGCAGCCACCCGCCGCAGGGTTGATCTGTTCACAGCTCCCTACTGGGGGGCCTGCGAGGGGTAGGGCATTCAGGCCCCCTGCCGCTCTCCCCCCAGTTCGCCGTCCAACGCCACCAGGGTGGCGCGCAAGCTGGGGCCGTGCTGCACCAGCGCTTCCGTTGCTGCCTCCGCATCCAGCCCCGTGGCCGCCATCACCAGAGCGGTCTTCACCGATCCAGAACTGGCACGCAACAGGCTGCTGCCCTGATCCCGCGGGACATCCGCCAGGTCTCGAAGGATGCGCAGGGCCCGATCCTCGAGCTTGGCATTGGTAACCGCCACATCCACCATGCGATTTCCGTGCACCTTGCCCAGGCGCACCATCACGCCGGTGGAAAGAATGTTGAGCGCCATCTTGGTGGCCGTACCGGCCTTGAGGCGGGTGGAGCCTGCGAGGAGTTCGGGGCCCGTCAGCAGGCGAATATCGATGTCGCAGGGCATCACCACCTGGTCGGCGGGCACGCAGGCCAGGGCAATGGTCAGGGCACCGATCGATTGGGCATGGGCGAGGGCCCCGAGCACATAGGGGGTGGTGCCGCCGGCCGCAATCCCCACCAGACAATCCGCCGGGCCAAACCCGCGTGCCTTCAAATCGTCAATGCCAGCTGTGGGCAGATCCTCCAGCCCTTCAGAGCTACGCAACAAAGCCGAAGCCCCACCCGCCAGTACGCCTTGCACCAGCTCGGGAGGGGAACAAAACGTGGGTGGACACTCCGCCGCATCCAAGACCCCCAGCCGGCCAGACGTGCCAGCACCGAGGTAAAACAGCCGCCCTCCCTGGCGAAGCCGCCCAGCAATCCCATCCACCGCAGCCGAGAGCTGGGGGGCGGCAGCGGCCACGGCCCGCTGGGGCTCCAGATCGTTGAGGCAGAACAGATCCACCAGGGCCTCTGTGGAGAGCTGATCGAGGGTTTGGCTGGCGGGATGGGCTTGCTCGGTCAGCAAATGGCCCCGGTCCAGGCTGGGCCCAGCGGCTGTCACAGCAGTCCCTCAAGCTTGCGGCGAAAGGCTTCCAGCTCCGGATCCTCACTGCGGATCGGCTCTGGGCTGGATCCAGCAGCGGTGGCTGACTCAACAGCAGGGGCTGACGGCTGGGATTCGTTCTCCTGCCAGTTGCTCACATCCATGTTGCGCTCTGGGGGCGCAATCAACAGCCGATCCTCAGCGCTCTCCGGCAGAAAACCCGAGGGTACGAAGCGCGCTTGGTAGCCGGCCTGGCTGCAAAACAGTTCCATTTCCTCGCGATCCAGCCGTTCCACCGTGGGCACAGGGAAATCCTGGGCTTCCAGCAGTCCGGCATAGCGCTCGGCGTCATCGCGATCTTCAAACAGCAGCACCACGGTGGTGCCGTTCAATTCGAGGGAGTGGATTCCCTCCTGGTCGCTGCCGGCGTCGAACAGCAGCACATGCACCGCCATGGGGGCGAAAACCAAGCGCAGATGCCTCAGTCTGTCACCGCTTTGGTGGCTGCGGTCAGTCCCCGTGGGCCAGGTCCTGGAGCCTTTGATAAAGGGCTACCTCAGCGTCGCTCGGATGGAGGGGCACCACGATCTGCACCTCCACCAACTGGTCACCGCGATGGTCGTTCCAGCTGAGCCCGCGGCCCCTCAGCCGCAGCAACCGCCCACTGGAGGAGCCTGGAGGAACGGTGAGTTTGACCGGACCCGCCAGGGTGGGCACCACCACCGCACAGCCCAGGGTGGCTTCCGCCGGGCTGAGCTCCAATCCATAGAGAACCCGCAAACCATCAATGCGCAAACCCTCATCGGTGCGGACGCGGAGCTGCAAAAAGTGATCGCCCCCGCCGGGGGTCACCCCCGCCAGGCGCAATCGCCAGCCATCGCCGGCAAGGGGAGGGGTCCACAC